>JBEKNN010000188.1:0-18014 GCA_049522755.1 Bryobacteraceae bacterium
CGATTGTTTGCCTGCGGTATGAGTGAATGCCGGTTTGGGAGCCGAGCGACTGCGCCTCAAACCACCAGAACGACTGGCGCCGCCTCGCGTTTCGCCAGCGCAGCGGCGCCGCCGTCCAGCGTGGCGAAAACGCCGCCGTGGCTCGCCGCCAGTTTCAAGAGATAGAGGTCGACTACTTGCCGGTGGCCGAGGATTCGAGAGCCGGCGATGGCAATTGGCAGAGATAAATCGTCCGGCCAGAATCCGTGACCCGGCAGCTGCACAATGCGGTCCAAGAGGTCGAGCGCCTGCGGAGGCGTGACGGCTGCGGGCGTAAATGCGGGATTCGACGAAATACGCACGAATCCGGTCTGCGTGATCGGACAGGTGCTACTTTGGCGCGCACTGTGCGCGTACCAGATTGACGCGACGCGATGATGGATATGGTTCGGCCATGCTAATGCGAGCAGGAGATTCACATCCAGCAGGAGCGGCTTCGCCTTCACAGTTCGTCTTCCAGGGCCAGGGTGTTCTCGAGGGTGATCGGCGGCGCATTGGGCGCGGCCGGAAAGCAGGGGAATCCGCGATTGGATTTGACGCTTGCAGGGGGCCGCATGCCTTGCCGGACCAACTCGGCTACAGCATCGCCCAGTGAGATATTCTTGGAGTGCGCCAGAGAACTGGCAGCGTCGTAGACGTCGCCGGGCAGGTTAGCGTAGTGCGCATCATGATGATCGTAACATCATGATGCGATCAAGACGCTTGCCTGCCGTGTGAGTAAGAAGAGCGGGCGGCGATCAACCCGCTCCCTCACGGTTGGGCTCGGCTGCTCCGATGCGCCGGTCAGCGCCAGTGGCCTTCCACAAGGACGTAGCCGCCGTTGCGATGAACCCAGCGGTGAGCCACCCAATGGGCGTGCGGATGGGGCGGCATAACCCATGCGCCCGGCGTCCAAACGTAGGCTGAGCCGCTCCAGCGGTGATATCCGGGCGTCCAGACATATCCGGGACCGGGGGCCGCAATACGGTGTTCTACCACGGGCGCGGGCGGCCCAACTCTTACGACCACATCGGCGGCGAAAACGTTAACTGCGAGCGTTGCCGCGAAAACGAAAGCAATGAAACCTTTGCGTAGCATTGGATCTTCCTCCGTTGTCAAAGACGCACGCCTGGGACCAACTTTCGTAAAGGTTTGTTGTTTAACCTACTCTTCATCTTGGCCCCCATGACTGTCAGTCTAACTGCTAGACTAACAACTTCGTGATCGATCATACAGACACGCTCGATATCGGTTGTGGAACCCGGAAACAGGATGCCGCCGCGGTGGGCATCGACCGTTCGCCCAATTCGGCCGCCGACATTGTTTGGGACCTGGACCGGTATCCGTGGCCGCTTGAGAGCGACCGCTTTTCCCGCGTCTTCATGTCGCACATCATCGAGCATTTCGAGGATGCCATGAAGGCCATGTCGGAGGTACACCGCGTTAGTAAAAACGGCGCCGATGTATTCATCGTCACACCGCATTTCAGCTCTCACAATTCCTTTCAAGATCCCACGCACCGGAGGCATCTGGCGGTTTCCAGCTTCGAATACTTCAGCGGCAGGGATTTCGCTTCCTTCGCGGGGTCGGCGGAGGCTTTCGATATCGTGGAAACGCGATTGACGTTCGGCGCAAATTTTCTGCTGGACAACGCCGGAAGGCTGATCAGCGCCGCTTCCATGCGCTGGTATGAGCGCCATGCCGCTTGGATTTTCCCGGCGTGGGACATCCACTGCCAATTGCGGGTGAGGAAGTGAGCGACCCCCGGGTGCGTTTTCACATTTCGTTTCCACCGCGTTGCTTTCGAATCTCCCAGGCGATATGATGGCGCACATGAGAAGGATCGCGATCCCGGCCGCGATTTGTCTGATAGCAGCTTTGCAGGCTATGGGGCAAACTGCTCCCAAAGCTTCGTCTCATGAGGTTTTGAAATGTATGGGCCTGGATGGGAAAGCTTGCACATGGACGCAGGTGACGGATCTGTCCGCAGCGGCAGTCTCGGGCAAGAGTACACACAAGGCCTTGGCCACCTTTGCGAAGCTGACGTTGGCCTGGTTCGATGGGACTGTGAAGTGCGAGCAGACCGATGGAACGCCCTGCACGGCTGAACAAATACGGTCTCTGAGTGAGATTGCGGCGCCGCTCAAGTTGCGTATCTGGTATCGGTTCGGTGGCGCGCTCGATAAACAATAACCCGAGGACAAGCTGAAGCATTCCCTGCCTGGCTATTTGCCTTGACTTAACAGCCGCGCGTAAGTCTGCTCCGCCTCCGGGTCCGGGTCATGCGGATACGAGAGGTAGATGCCGAGCCATCGCCGCTCGCGGGTCAATTCGCCGGTAACGGAAAACACCGTACCCAGCGCGCGTGCGCAGAGGGTATAGCGCGGTTCGCGGTCGAGATGCAGCGCGCATTCTGATTCCATGTGGTTCAGCGTAAGGGATGGGTCGAGCGCCTGTACGCCCGCGGGCGGTTGGCGCATGAACACCACAGCCTGCGGGTCGCTATAGACCAGCTTCCATTCGGTTGCACCGGTGGAAATCGCCGGCATCAAGTTGTAAACCTGCCCTTCGGAATACTCGAAGCCGTTCATCACAATCGTCTGGATGCCGTATTGGTCGAGTAAGCTCATACTGCTCTTGCCGCCATCGGCGCCGGAGCGGTTGTAGAGAATTCGGGCGTAGTCGTTGAAGATGGATTCGCTGAGCGCGCGCCCGTCGATGAAGACGCGCTCCTGCGGCCACAGGCGCCAGATCAGATAGCCGCCGAATTCGTAGGTATTGAACATGGGCGCGGTGACGCCATGAGCCAGCAGGAAATCGGCCGCGCCCAAGGGGAACCGCCAGTCCGCCACGCGGAATTGGAAGAAACTGCCGCGCGCGAGTCCGATTACAAGTCCCGCGAGCACCAGCGCGGCGGCGGCGAACTGCGCGATGGCGGGGACGGCGCGCCTGAGGGGCAGGTAGCTGGCGATCACTACCGGCGCCCAGAAGCCAATCAGAAAGATATTGCGCTGCGCACTGAGCGCGGCCGCGGCAAACGCCGCAAACAGAAGCCAGTCGGCAATGCGGACGCGTTTGCGGGCCCACAGCATCGCTAATACGCCGGTGAAAAGCAGCGCGCTAAATGGCGCAAGGGGCCACAGCGCGGGCGCGGTCCATTCCAGCAGCTTCGATTGCAGGAAGCTGTGGCGGAAATATCCCAGAACCTCGACCACGCGGAAGCCGTTCGGGTTGATGGCGCTGGCCGCAAGGGAGACCGCGGCAACCATCCACAATTCGCGATCCTGCTTTGTATGCTGGTCTACCCGAATGGCGCGGCGGAGGTAGAGCGCCTCGGCGCAGTATGCGGCCAGCGCGAACCACTCGAGGAAGAATCCGCCGTGGCAGTTGGCCCAAACTAGCGCGATAATCGGCAGCGCCCACAACCATCGGCGGTATTCCAGAATTGCCAGAGTGATGGCCAGGAAAAGGAACGTGAACAGGTACGACCGGTCGTGAGCGAAATCGGGCCAGAGCACGGCGGCGGTCGCGAATGCCGCCGCCAGGGCGCGATAGAAACCGCCCGTCCGGCGCCAGACAATGAGACCCATCAGCGCGCAGCAGCCGGCCAGCAGCAGCGCGCGGAACAGGACGATGCCGCCAAAGCCCGCCAGGCGGTAGATGGAGTAGAACTTCAACTGCGCGAGCCACTCGAACGTGAGGTTGAATTGACGCGTCACGGATTCGCCGGGGTAAGCGTCGTGCGCCAGGCGCGTGGTAAACGCGAATGGGTCGGGCACGGGAAGGCGGTGATTCTGCGCGATGAACTGGCCGCTTTTCAGAGTCCACCAGAAATCGTAGTCCGCGATTTCAGTGGAGAAGAGGCCGATCAGGAAAACCGCGCAGAGGGCGAGCAGCGCGGGCCGGAACCAGCGTGGAAGGTCTTTCACCATGCCAGTTCGTATTCTCCGGGAATTGGCGGCGGTGGGGGGGCCAGCGGGAGGCGCGCGACCATCGCGGGCTCCGGGAAGAGTAGGAAGGCGAGCCACGGGCGGGACATGTCAGGCGGTTTTTCCGGCGTCTTTTCCGGCGCCGGGGCTGATGGCGCGCAGCACGACCATCATCAGCAGCGCGAGCAGCGTGTCGGTGATTTCGGGCGACCGTCCGGGCAGGTAAGTCTGGATCGCCTCGGTAACCCCAAGCGCGGCCGCCACCGCGAGGCCCGCGCGCACAAAGGGTTCGCCGGTGCAGCGGAGCGCCCAGATCAAGGCGCCATAGTCGAAGGCTTTGCGGGCGATGATGGCCGTGGCGGCCTCGCGGCTGGATTCGAGGGTGGCCGCGAATGGGATCCAGGAAAAGGGCTGCGGAACGGCGAGGAAGTAAAAAGGCTGGAGTTCCCGCAGAAATATGGCTGAGCCGAGCATCCAGGCGCACCCGCGCGCGCGCGATTCCCGCGGCACAACATGCCAAAGCACGAGCGCGAGCAATGCGCCCGCGATTTCGGCCGGGGTTAGCGAGCGGCCGGCGATCACCAGTTGCGCCGGCACGCATAGCATGGCGATGGCGAGTCCGAAGGTTTGCATGCGCGCGAAGAGCGCGTCGAGTGCGAGGCCCGCCGCAAACCATTCCGCGGCACTGGCCCAGGCCTCCACAATCGAAAAGCCGCGGAAGCGAAAGAGCAGCGTCAGTTCCTGCCGCAGGTGCGAGCGGCCGATCGCGGGAATGAGCGGGTACAACTCGCTGACGGCCCAGACCAGCAGCAGCAGCGTGGCTGCCGCGCGGAACTGCCCTGCCCGGCGTTCGATGAGCCGCCGGATGCCGCCTTCGAAATAGATGGCGCAGCCGGCGCCCGCCGCTGTCCCCAGGGTGTTGGTCAGCACGTCGAGAAGACTCGGGTCGCGCCCCGGAACGTAGACCTGCAGCAGCTCCATGCTGACGGACAGTAGGAATCCGAACGCGATGGCCGCCGTACCGGCGCGACTGCGGGAATGCCGGCGGCGAAACACGAGAACCGCCGCCAGTCCCAGCGGCATGTAAATGACGACGTTGAGAATGACGTCGCGCAGCACGTAGCGGTCCCACTCCCCAGGCCACCCGTGCAGCAGAATGCGGACCGGATTGCCGGCAGCGAATGTGAATTCGAAATTCCAGGGATAGAGGGAGCCGTAAGCAATCACCGCGACGATGAGGAGGAGGATGCGGCGCACTATCGTCTGGCGAACCGGCGCAGCCGGTACAACTCGAGGATGGAGATATAGAGATTGACAACGCCCAGTCCGCTGACCGCGCCGCGGACATACATGTTGTCCCAATAAAAATGCCATTGCGGGAGGAGGCTGCCAAAATAGTTGGCGTCCCAATCGGGCGTCCACGGGAAGATCAGGAGAAAGAGGCCGATTCCCAGGCAAAAGACTACCAGCAGCACTGCCGACATTTTGTGATACCAGCGGTAAGCGGGCCGGCTGAGAGCCACAGGGCCCGCGCCGTGTTCGGAAGACTGCGCGCTCTCTTCGGGGCGCTGCGGCTCGAATGGGATCATGCGGCGCCTGCGGTTTCGAACAACTCCATTTGGCAATTGTAATCGATGGGAAACAGACATCGCGCCCGCACCGGCTCAAAGCTCACGCGGTGCAGCGGAGTGGGGCCGAATTGTTCGATGGCTTTGCAGTGCGCGGGCGTCGAATAGCCTTTGTGCGAGGCCAAACCATAGGCGGGAAAAACCCCGTCCCAAACGCGCATGCAGGCGTCGCGGTAGACTTTCGCGATGATGGAAGCGGCGGCGATGGCGTGGCAGCGGGCATCGCCTTTGATGAGGGCGCGCTGCGGCAGCGGCAGATCGATGGGGACCGCGTCGGTGAGCAGGAAGTCCGGAGCGGGGGTGAGGCGGCTGACCGCAAGCCGCATGGCCAGACGCGAGGCCTGGTAGATGTTGATGGAATCGATGGTGGCGGCGTCCACGGCGGCGATGGCCCAGCAGACGGCGCGCTCGCGGATGCGTGCGGCGAGCGTTTCGCGGAGATCGGGCTCGATCTGCTTGCTGTCGTTCAGGCCGCGGATCGGGCGATCGGGAGAGAGCACCACGGCCGCGGCAACAACCGCGCCGAACAGCGAGCCGCGGCCCACTTCATCCACGCCGGCAACGGCGCTGAAACCGCGCGCATGCAACTCGCGCTCAAGTGTCGCTTCACAGTGAAACTTGACGGAAGTGGATTCGGGCCGCATCGGGAGCCCGGGGAAGCTATTCGCGCTCTCGCAGACGGGCCGCCTTGCCCTTGAGACCGCGCAGATAGTAAAGCTTGGCGCGGCGCACGCGCCCCGTGCGGACCACGTCGATGTGGTCGATGATTCGCGCATGAACGGGGAAAATGCGCTCGACGCCATGGCCGAAGCTGACCTTGCGAACCGTGATGGTCTCGCTGACCCCGGTATTATTGCGCGCGATGAGGGTGCCCTCAAACGCCTGCAGCCGTTCCTTGTCGCCTTCCTTGATTTTGACGTGGACGCGCAGAGTGTCGCCGGGGCGGAACTCGGGGATATTCGTCTTCAGGTTCTTTTGGATAAACTTCGCCATTAACGCGTTCTGCATGACAATTCCTTGAAAGTTTATCTTAACAGAATGACGGAGCTCTTGCAGGGCTGCGGCGGGCGTCGGGTGCTTAACAGTTCTTGGCGGACTATCGCCGCTCGGCGCCCCCAACTCGCGCCTTGAAGGGAGGCAATGTCCCCGGTCACCGCACTAGCCCTAACCCTGCGGGTCGATCCACCGCCGGCCCCTATTTCGTGAGTTTTCATTTCTACGCCGGTCATTTGACAGCACAGGCCATCGCTTTCCGGCGGTCTGTTACTGAGGGCATTCGGCCCCGCGAAATCTCATGATGAACCCCGTGGCACGCTATCACAGGCTTCAAAGACCCTCTGCCAAGGTCCGGCCCCGGTTGTCCGGTAGCTGTCTCCGAGAGCCGGACTCTTCGGTCCCCATGGTGAGGAATATAGTGAAGACATGAGAATTGGCGCGTGCATGGCGCTGTTAGTCGCGCCATTGGCGATCATTCCTGGACTTGATGGCGCCTGCCCCGATCTAACCGCGTTGGCGAGTTTTCGACATCTGATTGCGTATGAGAGAACTGAAGAGGCTGGTTGTTTGAAGGGCCTATCGATAATCCATACCGACGTGTGGACGCGCGGCCCTGATACCGGCTTCTACGTCCGCGAGCGACCGCCCGGTTTTGCCGCAAGCGTCCGCATGACCTACCTGTTCGGCAAAGACGGTTTGCGGGGCGGCGGTACCTGTCCGGTCGATAGGAATTGGCGAAAATGTATCGAGGGCTTTGCAGAGACTGAGCGCACCAATGATGTAGTGATCACCTGTTCGACCACTATCAACATCCGCGGCATACCCCCTTGGGAGCCATCCCCCAACGACCAAAGTAAGCGGCGGGTGGCCGCTGAACTTCGCCTCGAAATCGAAGCACAATGGCCAGGAGTGCAGCAAATCGCTGTACGCGATTTCAACTTGAATGATGACCAGATCACGATGTATCTGAAAATGCCGGACGGCGACTATTACCAAGGTGCTGGCTTCCACGCCATGCGAAAACCGCACCTGGAAGGCTGGCATTTATTTGGCCAGGCGCCGTTGACGAGCATTCGAAAATGGATTTTCGAGCGGTCGTACAAATTGAAGTGACGCCTTCGCCGGCGCATAAGTAGTGTGAGAGAGTCTGTAAGTGAATCGAGATATAGTTTTCGGTTTGTCCCTAGGCGGCGAGATCGGCGGGGCCGTGGTGGCCGCCAGTACAACATCTCGTGATTCGGTGCGAGTAAGTTATATCCTTTCGTGCAGAGATAACAAGTCAGCAGGCTATAGTAAGTTTGTAAGATGTAAAAGCGCTGTAAAAAGCGCGCGTGATTTACAAGCTCTGCCGCTTAGGCGGGCGAAGTAACTTCGAAGGCAGTTTCGAAAGGTAAGTTAGCCGTTCCACCACCGGCATTAACCGGCGCACCGTACGGCCATGCAGCATCAAACTGCCCGCCACCAATGCCGGATGCGGAATAGTGGTACAGCACCGCGAACACACGTCGATTTCCCCGCCGCGCCCCGCCGCGTGCAGCCGCCGCATTTCCTGCATGGCCGCCGAATTCCATATCTGCGTAAGCGGCTCTTCCGTCAAGTTGCCAACGGCCGCGCCATCCAGCGAGTAACTCTGGCAACAGGGGTAAACATCGCCGTTATATTTGACATAGAGAGGGCCCCGCCATAGATAGTGGCAGGGATGCTTCCAATCGCCCGCCGAGTGACCCGCGTCGGGCCGCATCAAGTTAGTTTCATCCTCTTTAATACGAATCAAATCGACACCCGGCGTAGCGCGCCAAAAGCGTATGAAATCGTCCACTTCAGATGCATTGCCTTCCATGCGGACTAACTGGGCGACAATTTGTAACTTCGATCCCCGCTCTTTCTTCATCCGCGAGAAGCGCACGAAGTTGTCGCGTACTCGTTCGAATTTGGCGCCCTTGCGGTAGAACTCAAATGTCTCTTTACTGGCGCCGTCGAAGCTCAACGTGATCTGGTCGAGCGGCGTATCCAGCAACCGCGCGGCAAAGCGCTCGTCCAGCAGCGTGCCGTTGGTCGAGATCAGCGTCGAGATACTGTGTTGGTGGCAGAATTCGATGCGCTGGACAATCTTCGGGTCCATCAGCGGCTCGCCCAGCCCGATCAGCATCATGTGTTCGGCGGAGCTTCCCGCCTGGCGGATGAGGCGCTCAAACACATCGTCCGTCATGTCCTCTTTGGGCTGTTTGTGCGTCTCCCGCGGGCACATGGGGCAATACAGATTGCACTTGGCGGTGGTTTCCACAATGTATTCCACCGGCAGCGCACTCAGCCTGGAACGGCGTGCGAGGTACCCCCACAACAGCTTCGTACGGTTCCAGACTCTCATGTAACATCCATTGTCCCATGCGTCCCCTGTAGAATTGAATGTGGAAGAACGCGTCCGCAAGATCGAGCCGGCCGGCGAGCGCACGGACGGCGAATACGTCCTGTATTGGATTCGCGCCAATCGCCGGGTCGAGAGCAATCACGCGCTCCAGTTCGCGGCCGGATTAGCCAACCGGATGCAGACGCCTCTGCTCTGTTATGAATCGCTGCCATGCACTTATCCGTACGCAAATGACCGCTTACACCAGTTCGCGATGGAAGGCGTAGCAGAAACAGCCGCAGCTCTCCGCAAACTAGGCGCCGGCTACATCTTCGATGTGGGACAGGCCTCCCGGTCTGTCTCTCCACCTCACTCGCCCACCATTCCAAATCGCGCCGCAGCCGTAGTAACCGACGACTGGCCCGAAACCATCACCGGCCCGTTACCCCAATTCGGCGTCGAAACCTACGCCGTCGATTCCAGCTGCATCGTCCCCTCCAAATGCATCGAGGCCCGTTCCTACGCCGCCTATTCCATTCGCCCGAAAATCCATCGCCTTCTCGATCGCTTCCTCCAGCCGGTAGAAACAATTCGCCTGCGCCGCAAGTGGACCGCCGAGCTCCCCGCCATGCCCGCGCTCGCCCCCGCCGCCTGCGAGATCGACCATTCCGTCCCGCCTTCCACCCTCTTCCGCGGCGGCCGCAAGCAAGCCGAATTCCACCTCGACCGCTTCCTGCAGCACCGCCTGCGCCGTTACGCCCGCGACAAGAACCAGCCTACTGCCCACGCCGTTTCGAACCTCAGCCCTTACCTCCATTGCGGCTACATCTCCTCGCTCGAGATCGCTCTGCAAGTCCGCGAGCATGCCCGCGAGCATAAGTTGATCGCCGACGAATTCCTGGAAGAGCTCATCGTGCGCCGCGAGCTGGCCTTCAACTTCGCCTGGTACGCCAAGCGCGTGGATAGCCTGGCCGAACTGCCCGATTGGGTGCGCGCCACTCTGCGCGCGCATCGCAAAGACAAGCGCGACCCGCGGTACGACCGCGCACAATTCGAACAAGCCGCCACTCACGACGACCTGTGGAACGCCGCCCAAAAAGAATTGCTGCTGCGCGGCAAGATTCACGGCTATTATCGAATGTATTGGGGCAAGAAGATCGTCGAATGGTCGCGCACGCCCGAAGAAGCCCTTGCCGCCATGCTCTATCTCAATGACAAGTACGCGCTGGACGGTCAGGACCCCAACTCCTACGCCAATATTCTCTGGTGTTTCGGCCTGCACGACCGGCCCTGGGGCGAGCGGCCCATCTTCGGCATGGTGCGCTACATGGCCCGCAGCGGCATGGACCGCAAGACGGACGTCAAGGCTTATCTGAGCGAAATCGACCGCCTGGAACGTACCCGCAAGGAACGGATAACGTGAATATCGCCATCTCGGGCGCATCCGGATTCATCGGCCGCCGCCTGCTCAAAACGCTCGC
Organism: Bryobacteraceae bacterium; assembly: GCA_049522755.1. Classification (GTDB taxonomy): domain Bacteria; phylum Acidobacteriota; class Terriglobia; order Bryobacterales; family Bryobacteraceae; genus PALSA-243. Next base: position 10,400 of record JBEKNN010000188.1, read on the forward strand.
CCAGGGCGGCCACTCGCTGCACGTCTTGAGCCGCCACAAAGGCACCAATCTGCCCGCCGGCGTGCGCCTTTCCATGTGGGACCCGGTCAAGGGTCTGCCGCCCGATGAGGCGCTGCGCGATGCCGACGCCGTCATTCAACTTTCCGGCGAGACGGTGGCGCAGCGCTGGAGCGAGGAAGTGAAACGGCGCATTCGCGAGAGCCGCGTTACCGGAACGCGCCATCTGGTGCAAGGCATCGCGCAGCTTTCGCGCAAACCCGCGGTGTTACTCTGCGCGTCCGCTACCGGCTACTACGGCAACCGCGGTGATGAAACATTGACCGAATCGTCCGCCGCCGGCGCGGGTTTCCTCGCCGATGTCTGCGGCGAGTGGGAGCGTGAAGCCGCCGTCGCTGAACCGCTCGGCGTGCGCGTGGCGACGATTCGCACCGGCATGGCGCTCGACCCGCGCGGCGGCGCGCTGCAACGCCTGCTGCCAATATTTCGCATGGGTGCGGGCGGCAAACTGGGCAATGGCAAACAGTGGATTCCGTGGATACACCTGGACGACCTCGCGAATCTGTACGCCTATGCGCTCGAAAACCCGGTACGCGGCGCCCTGAACGGGACCGCGCCCAACCCCGTCACCAACGCCGAATTTACGCGCAATCTGGCCGTTGCGGTGCATCGCCCGGCAATCTTGCCGGTTCCGGCGCTGGCGATGAAGCTGTTGTATGGGGAAATGGCGCAGTTACTATTCGATAGCCAACGCGTACTACCCAAAGTTGCTGAAAACATGGGCTTCCGCTTCCGTTTTCCGCAACTTTCCGGCGCTCTGGCGGATCTATTGAAGTAGGTGGGACCGGCCTCCTGGCGGGTCGGCGCGCCGAAGGCGCGATGCAGTTCCAAGCTGACGTATAATAGAAGGTATACCCAGAGAGGCGATATAGCGTGTTCCTACGTACGTTTTTCCGTTTATTCACCCACTTGCAATTGATGCCGATACTGGAGAGCGGCGAAGAAACGCTGGTCGGCGGGCAAGCCGTGATGGAGGGCGTGATGATGCGTGCGCCTCACAGCTATTGCGTTGCTGTGCGCAAACCGAGCGGCGAAATTGTCACCGAAGAAATGCTGTTGCCGCGCATCTCCGAGCAATATAAGATCTTCAAGCTCCCTATTTTCCGCGGTATTGGAACACTGTATCAGGCTATGAAGCTGGGCTTCAAGGCGCTGAATTTTTCGGCCGCCGCGGCGCTCGACGATCCTACGATTCCCGCTGAGAAGCGCCCCTCCGAAAAGCTCTGGAACGGCGCCATAATCGCCAATCTGGTCTTTGGACTGGGAATGTTCATCGTCCTTTATAAGGTGACCCCGCTTTTTCTGGTCACTAAGCTGGAAAAGATCTATCCCGTGCTTCAAGGCCGCATCGCGTTTAACGTGGCGGACGGCCTCATCCGCATGGCGATTTTTCTGACGTTCCTGTACGCTCTCTCGCGCATGAAAGATATTTACCGCGTCTTCCAGTACCACGGCGCCGAGCACAAAGTGGTCTTCAACTATGAATCCGGCAAGCCGGTCGACATCCAAAACGCGCAGACTTTCACCACCTATCATCCGCGCTGCGGCACCAGCTTTCTGTTCGTGCTGATGCTCCTGGTGATCCCGTTTAATGCCCTGATCCCTTTTGATGGATTCGCCCTGAAGTTGATAGGCCGCATCGTGTTATTGCCATTTGTGGTTGGCGTGGCGTATGAGCTGATCCGCTTCGCCGCCAGGCGCCGCGGTTCGTTCCTGGCCACCATCACGGCGCCGGGCCTCTGGCTGCAGCGCATCACTACCAAACAGCCCGACGACACGCAGGCGGCCGTTGCCATCCGCGCGCTCGAAGGCGCCATGGCCCTCGAAAAGGCCCAGGGCGGCGAGTTGGTCATCGCCTAAGCGGCAATATAATCAACCCATGCAATTCGTTCCGAAGCTCGAGCAGCTCGAAAAGCGCTTCGAAGAGCTCAATCAACTGATGGCCAACCATGCCGTGATCTCCGACGGCGAACAGTACCGCAAGGTCTCCAAAGAGCGCGCCGATCTGGAAGAAACCGTCGGCAAATACCGCGCATGGAAGAGCGTGGAAGACAGCCTCTCGCAGGCGCGCGGCATGCTGCACGAGAATGACGCGGAGCTGAAGGCCATGGCCGAGGAAGAAGTCGCCCGCCTTGAGCCTCAATTAGCCGCGCTTGATGAACAGCTCAAGATCCTGCTACTGCCCAAAGATCCCAACGACGAAAAGAACGTAGTGCTCGAAATCCGCGCGGGCACCGGCGGCGATGAAGCCACCCTCTTCGCCGACGAAGTCTTCCGCATGTACTCGCGCTATGCCGAAACGCAGGGCTGGAAGATGGAAGTCACCTCGAGCAGCGAATCGGCCGTAGGCGGGCTCAAGGAAGTCATCGCGCTGGTCAGCGGCAACAAGGTCTTCAGCAAGCTCAAATACGAAAGCGGCGTACACCGCGTGCAGCGCGTCCCGGTCACCGAACAGCAAGGCCGCGTGCACACTTCGGCCATCACCGTGGCCGTGCTGCCCGAAGCCGACGAAGTGGAAGTCAAAATCGAGGCGAAGGATATTCGCATCGATACGTTTTGCTCCTCCGGACCCGGCGGACAATCCGTAAACACTACTTACTCCGCCGTACGCATCACGCACCTGCCCACCGGCTTGATTGTCTCCTGCCAGGACGAAAAATCGCAGATCAAGAATCGCGCTAAGGCCGAGCGCGTGTTGCGCTCGCGGCTCTACGAGCTCGAGTTAGAGAAGCAGCAGGCCGCCGTAGGCGCCGAGCGCCGCACCATGGTTGGGACAGGCGACCGCAGCGAAAAGATCCGCACCTACAATTTCCCGCAGAACCGCCTTACCGATCACCGCATCGGCTTAACGCTCCATCAACTCGATTTCATCATGGACGGCAAGCTGGACCAGATCTTCGACGCCCTCACGACGTATTACCAAAACCAACAGGGCCAGACCGGCAAAGCCCTGGTCACGCAATAAGGCCGCATCGTTTTGTCCCACCACCGGCTAACTCCTTCCGCCAAGCCTTTGTCCTATTCCAGGGAATTATGCGCCGAAGCCGTAGGGCGGACCCCCTGGTCCGCGCGGGTCCCCCTGGACCCGCTCTTCGCCCAGCCGAATTGGCCCGACGTGATCCCTGAGAGGCCGACCGGGGGGGCGGCCGCGGACCAGGGGGTCCGCCCCACAATTAACGCCGACCAGCCGATCGTGGGTAGAGTAAGTGACATTGGGTTGGCAGGGGTACCCTCTGGGTCCGGCCGATTGGAGGCGCCTCCAGCCGCCACGCCTCCCTTGACTGTGACGCCGCTTTGTGGGGCAGCCAATCCTGGCTGCAGCCGGCTTTCAGCCCGCTCTCTCCGCCTCGCGGACGCTTCGGTTTCCGCCGCCGAGCCCGCATGACGCTAAAGACCGCCCTCCTCCAAGGCGTCGCTCTCCTCGAAGACGCCGCCGTTCCCGTGCCGCGCCTCACTGCCGAAGTGCTGCTCTCGCACGCGCTGCGCCGCGAGCGCGTCTACCTGTTCGCCCATCCCGAGCAGGAGTTGCGCGAGGTCGAATGGCTCCATTACGGCCGCTACCTACACGAGCGGGTAAAGGGCAAGCCCACGCAATACGTCACCGGCCGGCAAGAGTTCTACGGCCGCGAATTCCGCGTCACTCCCGACGTACTGATTCCGCGGCCTGAGACCGAGCACGTAGTGGAAGTCGCTCTATCCGTTGTACCCAGGAACGCCCGCGGCGCCGCCCGGTTACTCGATGCCGGGACCGGTTCCGGCGCCCTGGCCGTCACCCTGCAGCTCGAAACCGGCGCCACCGCGTTCGCCACCGACATCTCCGCCGCCGCCACAACCGTCGCCGCGCGCAACGCCGCGACTCTCGGCGCCGCCGTGCATTTCACCGTCTGCGACCTCATGCAGGCGGTCGCAGATCGTTCCATCGACCTGATCGTCTCCAACCCTCCCTACGTTCCCCTGAAACACCGCGAGGGCTTGCAGCGCGAAGTGCGCGATTGGGAGCCGCACGTCGCGCTCTTCGCCGGCGAATCCGGATACGACATGTACGACCGCATCGTCGCCGACGCTCCGCGCGTCCTGCGACCCGGCGGCTGGCTGGTGATGGAGTTGGGATTCGGCTGCGCCGATCACGTGGCGGGCCTGCTCAGCACATGGCGGGATTCGCGGATCGAGCCGGACCTGGCGGGAATACCCAGAGTGATCGCGGCGCGCATGCCTTAGTTGCTAGGCTTAGTCGCATCCGCCGGCGCGAACAGCCTTCGCGCCAGGCGACCCGCTCGCAGAAGTCTCCGCCTGTTAAGATGCTCTCAATGGCCACTTCGCCCGTTTATACTCCCAGTCCCGAGTTCGTCCGCCGCGCCCAAGTTCAAGGCATGGAAGGCTACCGCGCGCTTTACGAAAAAGCCGCCGCCGATCCCGAAGCCTTCTGGAGTGAGCTGGCGGAAAAGGAACTCTCCTGGTTCGAAAAGTGGACCAAGCCCTTCGAGACCGACTACCCCTTCGTCAAATGGTTCGCCGGCGGCAAGATCAACGCCTCTTATAACTGCATCGACCGTCACCTGGAAACGCACCGCAAGAACAAAGTGGCCATCCTCTGGGAGGGCGAGCCCGGCGAACTGCGCCAGATCTCCTATCAGGAGCTGCACCGCCTGGTCTGCCGCTTCGCCAACGTGCTCAAAGCCCGCGGCCTCAAGCCCGGCGACCGCGCCATCATCTACATGGGCATGGTTCCCGAGCTGCCCGTCGCGCTGCTGGCATGCGCGCGCCTGGGCGTGATCCACAGCGTAGTTTTCGGCGGCTTCTCGGCCGAAGCCCTCAAGGCGCGCATTCAGGATCTCGAAGCCCAAGTGGTGATCACCTGCGACGGAGCCTGGCGCCGCGGCAAGGAGGTACGTCTCAAAGACGCCGTGGATGAGGCCGTCGCCGAGTGCCCCTGCGTGCGCGACGTGATCGTTTACCGGCGCACCGGCGGCGCGATCCGCATGCAGGACGGCCGCGACCACTGGTGGCACGCGCTCGATGAAGGCGTCTCCGAGTTCTGCCCCGCCGAGCGGCTCGATAGCGAGCATCCGCTCTACGTGCTCTACACTTCCGGCACCACCGGCAAGCCCAAAGGCATCGTCCACACTACGGCCGGCTATCTGCTGCACGTCACGATGACGATGAAATGGGTCTTCGACCTCCGCGACGAAGACACTTACTGGTGCACCGCCGACATAGGTTGGGTGACCGGCCACAGTTACATCGTCTACGGCCCGCTCTCCGCCGGCGCCACCACCATGATGTATGAAGGGGCGCCGGATTTCCCGCACCCCGACCGTTTCTGGCGGCTCATCGAGAAATACCGCGTCAACATTTTCTACACGTCGCCCACTGCTATCCGCGCCTTCGTCCGCCAGGGCGATCAGTGGCCCAATGCGCACGATATGTCGAGCCTGCGCCTGCTCGGGTCAGTGGGCGAGCCCATCAATCCCGCGGCCTGGGAGTGGTATCACAAGACGATCGGCAAGGAACGCTGCCCCATCGTGGACACATGGTGGCAGACCGAAACCGGCGGCATCATGATCGCTCCTATGCCCGGCGCCGTGCCGCTCAAACCCGGCTCCGGCACGCTTCCCATGCCCGGCGTCATCGCGGATATCGTCGATCTGAAGGGGAGGGCAGTCCCGGTTAGTCAGGAGGGCTATCTGGTCCTCCGCAAACCGTGGCCCGGCGTGGCGCGCACGCTGTGGGGCGACGCCGAACGTTACAAGGAACAATACTGGGCGCGCATCCCCGGCGTCTATATGACTGGCGACGCCGCCCGCCGCGACGAAGACGGCTACTACTGGATACTGGGCCGCGTGGACGATGTGATGAATGTCAGTGGACACCGCTTGAGCACCATGGAGATCGAATCCGCGCTGGTCCATCATCCGGCCGTCGCCGAAGCCGCCGTAGTGGGCAAGCCGCATGAGATTACCGGCCAGTCCGTGGCCTGTTTCGTGACTCTCAAGAAGGGCGATTGGAACCACGAGGAGCTCGCCGAGGAGCTGCGTAAGTGGGTGGCGCACGAAATCGGCAGCTTCGCCAAGCCCGAGCAGATCCGCTTCACCGACGCTCTGCCGAAGACTCGCAGCGGCAAAATTATGCGCCGCCTGTTGCGCGAAATTGTGACTTCCAATTCAGTTACCGGCGATGTGACAACTCTCGAAGACCTGGGCGTGATCGCTCGTCTGGCCGCGCAGCAGGACGAAGAGTGAATTCGGCAGGGTATGCTTGCCCCTTACGACGGCACGCTCGAACTCGCCTATCCTCGAACTCCCCTGTCGAGGAAGGCCCCTCCCTCTTGAATTTCCCGTCCGCCCAGCGGCGTTTCCCCGGATAAAAACTCCCCCCGCCTCCGCCAATCCGTGCCACCGCGTTGAAGACTCAGCCTTCCGAGCTTCGCCGCTCCACTTTTTCCTTGCGGCCCCGCCCGCCAATGCGCCATATTGGGATTGGCGTCAAAAAGCCGTGTAGAGCGCACTCGTAGCACCCATTTCCGAAGTTGTCCGGACGCGCGCTCGCACTGTCTGGCGCGGGACGTTTCGATGGCGGACAACCTCCTGTTCTTCACCGAATTGACGGGAATGCCGGTGCTCGATCTCAAGGGCCGGCGCATCGGGCGCGTCAAGGACGCCGCCCTGGTTCCGCTCGTCAACCCGTCCCGCATCGACCGCTACCTGGTGGGCGGCGGCGAATCCTGGCTCACCGTCCGCTACGACCAGGTTCAGTCCGTCGCGCTCGGCCGCGGCATCCAGCTCAGCGACGAACTGCTGGTTCCCTATCACGACGACGAGTACATGCTGCGCATCGCACGCGATCTGCTCGACCAGCAGATTATCGACGTCAACGGCCGCAAAGTGGTCCGCGTCACCGATCTCTCGCTCGAAATTCAATCCAACGGACCGCACGACGTACTGGCCGTTGTGGACGTCGACATCGGCATTCGCAGCATCTTCCGCCGCCTCTTCCAGGGCGCGCTGCCCCCGCTCTGGATCCGGCGCCTGCAAAAGTGGATTCCGCCCAACTCCATTCGCTGGGATTACTGCAACGTAGTGGAGCCCGACCCGCTGCGGCGCCTGCGGTTGAACATTTCCTATCAGGGCCTCGAAGAGATGCATCCCGCCGACCTCGCCGACATCGTCGAAGAGCTCAGCCCCGCCGAGCGCGAGGCGATTTTCGAAACCATCGATAGCGAGGCGGCCGCCGACGCCCTGTCCGAGATCGAGCCCAAAATGCAAGCCAGCATTCTCGAATCGCTGGAGCCGGAAAAGGCCGCGGACATTGTCGAAGAGATGGCGCCCGACGAAGCTGCCGACGCGCTTTCCGAGCTGCAAGACGCCACCTCCGAAGAGATCCTCGACGAAATGGATTCCGCCGAAAAGACCGAAGTGGAAGAGCTGCTGGAATTCGACCGCGATACCGCCGGCGGCATGATGAACACCGAGTACGTCGCGCTGCACGACAACGCCTCGGTGGCGGACGCGCTCGGGGCGCTGCGCGGCAACGAGGATCTGCTGGAAACGCTGAATACCCT
>JBEKNN010000189.1:0-17998 GCA_049522755.1 Bryobacteraceae bacterium
TATTCCCCCCAAGATTACCGACGTCTACACCGGCGACTTCAACGAAATCAAGAACAACCTGAACGTTTGTATCGACTCCATCAGCCGGTTGGTCAACGACGGCGTGACCCTGACGCAGGCGATGCTGCAAGGCAAACTGGCGGTGCGTTCCGACGCAACCAAGCACGAAGGCGATTTCCGCAAGGTGATCGAAGGCTTCAACCTGGCGCTGGACAACGTCATTAAGCCGTTGAACGTCTCCGCCGAGTACGTGGACCGCATCTCGAAGGGCGACATTCCGCCCAAGATTACCGACGCCTACACCGGCGACTTCAACGAGATCAAGAACAACCTCAACGTCTGTATCGATTCCGTCAGCCGGTTGGTCAACGACGGCGTGACGCTGACGCAGGCGATGCTGGAAGGCAAACTGGCGGTGCGTTCCGACGCGACCAAGCACGAAGGCGACTTCCGTAAGGTGATCGAAGGCTTCAACCTGGCGCTGGACAACGTCATTAAGCCATTGAATGTCTCGGCCGAGTACGTGGACCGCATCTCGAAGGGCGACATCCCGCCCAAGATTACCGACGCCTACACCGGCGACTTCAACGAGATCAAGAACAACCTGAACGTCTGTATCGGCAGCATCAGCGCGATGGTGGCCGAGATCGGCGTCCTGACCGACGCCGCAGCGGAGGGCAAGTTGTCCACTCGCGCCGACGCCGCAAGGCATCAAGGCGACTTCCGCAAGATCGTCGGGGGCGTCAACGAAATGCTGGATGCCATCCTGCTGCCCATCGGTGAAGGCAACCGCATTCTGGCGCAGATCTCCAGCGGTAAGATCGACGAGCTGATTGCGCAAACCTACAAGGGCGACCACGAAAAAATGAAGCTGGCCGTTAACAACGTCGCCGATGTGATGCAAGCGTTGCAGAAAGAGTTGGCGCGGTTGACAGAGGCGTCGCGTGAAGGAAAGCTCACGGAACGCGGCAAATCCGAACAGTTCCAGGGCAGCTACGCCGGAATCGTGAAAGACGTCAACGAGATGCTGGACGCTATCCTGCTGCCCATCGGCGAAGGTAACCGGATTCTTAAGCTGATTAGTGGCGGCAACCTGCGGGAGAAGGTCGAGATTGCCTGCAAGGGCGATCACGAGAAGATGAAAAATACGATCAACGATGTACATACCTGGTTGACCGGACTGATCGCATATATAACGAAGATCGCCAATGGAGACATGACTGCATCGGTAGCCAAAGCTTCCGATCAGGATCAGATTCACGAGTGGCTGGTGCTGTTGAAGACCAATATCAACTTACTGGTTGCCGACACCAGCATGCTGGAGAAAGCCGTCACCGACGGCCGGGTGGGCGCCCGCGCCGACGCCGCGAAGCATCAGGGCGACTATCGCAAGATCGTCGAGGGCGTCAACCAGACGCTCGAAGCGATTGTCGAGCCGCTCAAGGCCACGTCCCAGAACGCAACCGCGCTGGCCGCCGCCTCCGAAGAACTCACCTCGGTCAGCCAGCAGATGGCCGGCGCCGCGGAGGAAACCGCGACCCAGGCCAACATAGTGTCGGCGGCCAGCGAAGAGGTCTCGAAGAATGTCGCTTCGGTCGCTTCGGCTTCCGAAGAGATGCAGGCTTCGATCCGCGAGATCTCGAAGAACGCCAACGAATCGGCCAGGGTGGCCAAGAATGCCGTCAGCGTGGCGCATTCGGCCAATGAAACCGTGAAAAAGCTGGGCGAATCCAGCCAGGAGATCGGCAATGTGATCAAGGTCATTACCTCGATCGCGCAGCAAACGAATCTGCTGGCCCTGAACGCCACCATCGAGGCGGCGCGCGCCGGCGAGGCTGGGAAGGGCTTCGCGGTGGTGGCGAATGAAGTCAAGGAACTCGCCAAGCAGACGGCCAAGGCCACGGAAGACATTGGTCAGAAGATCGATGCTATCCAGGGCGCTACCAAGGGCGCGGTCAAGGCGATCGAGGAGATCGGTACCATCATCAACCAGATCAACGACATCTCCAACAGCATCGCCTCGGCGGTGGAAGAGCAGACGGTGACCACCAATGAGATCGGCCGTAGCGTGACCGAAGCTTCAAAGGGGGTCGGCGACATCGCCAGGAACATCAGCGGGGTGGCCGTGGCGGCCAAGAGCACTACGCAGGGCGCCAACGACACGCAGAAGGCATCGCAAGAGTTGAGCCAGATGGCGTCGCGGCTGCAAAGGGCCGTTGCGAAATTCACATTCTGACCGGATCGACGGTTTGAGACGCGGCCCGGCGGGTACAATCCATTCGCCGGGACGCGTCTCTCCACCCAATTAACGAACGCAGGTGAAGACGATGGCTAAAGCACTGGTTGTGGACGATTCGAAGGCTGTTCGGATGATCCTCGCCAAGACATTGAAGGAACTAGGGTTCGAGGTTCGCGAGGCGGCCAACGGAAGGGAAGCGCTGGAAGTGATCGAGGTCGAAAAGACCGCCGTTACGCTTGTGCTGGCGGACTGGAACATGCCCGAGATCGACGGTCTGGAGCTACTCAAGCGGCTACGCCGGAAACCGGAGCTTGCTTCGCTGGTGGTAGTGATGGTCACCACTGAGACTGAACTTGGCCAGATGGCCGCGGCGCTGGAGGCGGGCGCAAATGAGTACATCATGAAGCCCTTCACCAAGGACATCCTCATTGAGAAGCTCCAGCTTGTGGGCATGTATCCGTGACGACTAGGGTATGGCCAGCGTGAACAAGCGATTGCTTCGGCCCGGAGAGAGAATTCGCGTGCTGGTGGTGGACGATTCGGTCGTCATCCGGCGCCTGGTCACTCACGCGCTTGAGGAAGACCCGTTGCTCGAGGTGGTTGGAGTGGCGGCGAATGGCTTGATCGCATTGCAACGCATCCCACAGCTGAATCCCGATGTGCTAACGCTCGATATCGAGATGCCGGAGATGGACGGCCTGGAGACGTTGCGCCGTGTCCGGCGCGAGTATCCCCAACTACGGGTCATCATGTTCAGCACGCTCACCGACCGTGGCGCGGCGGTAACTCTGGAGGCGCTAACCCTCGGGGCGGACGACTATGTGACCAAGGCTTCCAATGAAGGATCGCTCGATCGCTCGATGGCGCGTTTGCGGGAAGACCTGGTCCCGAAGATTAAACAGTTCTTCCACGTGCCGGGACAGACCCGCGCCGCGGCCGTTCCGGCGCCGGTGGATATCCAGGCTCCGCCGACCCGGTCGAGCGCTCCAATCTTACGAGCTACGAAGGTGTGGCCCAAAGTGCTGGTGATCGGAGTGTCCACCGGAGGGCCGGCCGCGTTGGGCGCGATACTGCCTGAGTTGCCGGCTGGTTATCGGCTGCCGGTCCTGGTGGTGCAGCACATGCCGCCGCTTTTCACCCGCTTTCTCGCCGAGCGTCTTCACTCGCTCTGCCGCCTGCCGGTCGCGGAAGCGGCCCATGGCGATCTGGTGGAATCGGGCAAGATCCTGATTGCGCCCGGAGATTTTCATCTCAAGGTGGCGTCGAGCGGCGGCCGGGTGCGCGTGTGCCTGGATCAGTCGCCGCAGCTGAACTCCTGCCGTCCCGCCGTCGACGCGCTGTTTACTTCGGTTGGCGAGGTGTATGGCGGAGCAGTCATTGCCGTCATTTTGACCGGCATGGGACAGGATGGCCTGCGCGGCGCGGAGATTCTCCAGGCGCAAGGCGCGAGCGTTCTCGCGCAGGATGAGGCTTCGAGCGTCGTCTGGGGGATGCCTGGAGCTGTAGCGAATGCGGGCATTGCCGACCGGGTGCTGCCCCTCGATCAAGTAGTTCCGGAGATTCTGCGCCGAACTTAAGGGAAACTCAATGACTGACCAAACGCCAATCGCAGAGATCCACTCAGCGAACTACCGGCTCCTTCAGGAGCATGTCTATTCCCAGTCGGGCATCGTGCTCGGAGAAGACAAGCATTACCTGTTCGAAGCCCGGCTTGCGCCCATCGTAAGGCAATTCGGACTTGGATCTATCAACGATTTGTGCGCGCTCATCCGGGCCACTCGCGAGACTGAGATGGGCCGCCAGGTGGTCGAAGCGATGACTACCAATGAGACATACTTCTTCCGCGATCCCGCCCATTATGACGCCATACGGACGGTCCTGTTGCCCCGGCTGAAGGAAGAGCGGCGGGATACGAAGAAGTTGCGGTTCTGGTCGGCAGCGGCATCGACCGGGCAGGAGGCCTACAGCTTGGCCATGCTTCTCTTAGCGGAAGGATTCGGCGACTGGAACGTTCAGATCCTCGGCACCGATTTTTCCTCGCAGGTTCTGGAACGCGCCCGTTCCGGCAAATACCAGCAGATTGAAGTAAACCGGGGGCTGCCGGCCGCTCTTCTGGTGAAGCATTTCCGCCGTTCCGGCGTGGACTGGCAATTGAGCGAGCCGGTGTGCCGGATGGCCCATTTCGAAACGATCGACCTGCGCAACAGCATGCGCACCCTGGGACCTTTCGACCTGGTGTTCTGCCGCAACGTCATGATCTATTTCGACGCCGAAACCAAGAAGAACATATTGCGAGAGCTCCACCGCACCCTCTTTCGAGGCGGCTGGCTGCTGCTGGGCGGCGCCGAGTCGGCATTCGGCATCGAGGAGTGGTTTGAAAGACAATCCGTGGGAAACGCCACTATCTACGTCGCGCGCTGAGAGGATACTTATGCCAACCGAATTGAGGATCGAGGTGCGACCGAGCGAGCTGGCGCAAATCGTGGAGTCCGTGTTCGCGACTATGCTGGGCCTGGAAGCGGCCGAGTGCGGGAAGCCCTGGTTCCCCGGTGCGGATCGGTTGACATCCGCAGTCCACCTGGCCGGCGATTGGAATGGAGCTGTGCTGCTTGAGTGCGATCAGCGCCAGGCTTGCCGTTTCGCAGGCCGCTTCCTGTCCATGGATCCGTCCGAAACGGTGGACGATGTGGTTCGCGACGTCCTCGGCGAGTTGGCCAACATGATCGGCGGCAATCTGAAGTGTGTGTTGAGCCAGGGGATCCTGCTTTCCATGCCCTCCGTAATGGATGGAAGCGACTACTCACTGCGGGTCTGCGGGGTCGAAGTCCGGCTGCGGCTGGCCTTTCAATGCGACGATGGTCTCTTTTGGGTGACGGCCCTCACCAAGCGATGAGGTAGGCATATTTCCGCTTGCCTCTGACAAACTCGTGGGGCGCGCCCAATGCCTGCATTTACGGCGAGCCGCTCGAAGCGGTCGCGAAGCGCGCCTCAATCGCGAGGGCGATGGGCCCACTCACGCCACCGGTAATGTCACATGTTTGAACTCGAACTGCGCTTAACCGGGCTGCCGGGTGAACCAACGTCAGCCATGTTCAGGTGAGCAAGGATACGCACAACTGAACCTCTCAGAGACCCAGGCGCATCTAACTCTCGTCATCTTCAACGCACGCATATCAACGCAAAAAGGAGAATCTTAATGCCATACGTTACTGCCGGGAAGGAGAACTCCGGCAACATCGATCTCTACTATGAGGACCACGGCTCGGGTACGCCGGTTGTCCTGATCCATGGATATCCGCTGAGCGGCGCTTCCTGGGAAAAGCAGACCGCGGCTCTTCTGGCTGCGGGTCACCGCGTCATCACCTATGATCGCCGGGGATTCGGCAAATCCAGCCAGCCGACAACCGGCTATAACTACGACACCTTCGCCGCGGACCTGCACAAGCTCGTTACGCAACTCGAATTGCGGGAGTTCGCGCTGGCTGGTTTCTCCATGGGCGGCGGCGAAGTAGCGCGCTACTTCGGGAAGTACGGATCGAGCGGAGTGTCGAAGGCGGTATTCATCTCATCGGTCCCGCCCTTTCTACTGAAGACGCCGGACAACCCGGAGGGCGTGGACGGCAGCGTCTTCGATGGAATCCAGAAGGCCGTGGCCGCAGACCGTTACGCGTTTTTCACCGAGTTTTTCAAGAATTTCTACAACACCGATCTCCTGCTGGGGAAGCGCGTGAGTGAACAAGCCGTGCAGGCGAGCTGGAATGTCGCGGCCGGCGCCTCTGCTACGGCCAGCCTCGCTTGCGTGCCCACATGGCATGAAGACTTCCGCAAGGACCTGACTCGCGTCGACGTGCCCACACTGGTCATTCACGGCGATGCGGATCGGATTCTACCTATCGGCGCCTCGGGACTTCGGACCGCCAAATTGATCCCCGGGGCCCGCTTGGCGGTAGTCAAGGATGGACCCCACTGCATAACCTGGACCCACGCGGACGAGGTGAACCGGGAGTTGGTCGCCTTCCTTGGGGAAGGAATCGGGAAGCATACAACGTCGGCGCACTAGCACTAAATTAAGCCGCGCCTGATTAACCACGCTTCGAGTCCTACTTGATGGGGCGCCGTTTCGGGCCGCGCCCCACCCGCGAGGCTCGCTTCGCTGGTGATTCATGGGCCAGACGCGGGACCACTGCAATGGAACGGGGATCATCCTTCCATCCGCCAGATCGACGGTTAGCGCTCGTCGCTCCGCTTTGGCAGAATAGATGCAAGGAAGTAGACATGGACACCGAACACTTCAAGAAGCTGCTGCTCGCCAAACGGCGCGATCTCCGGGCTAGTCTCGACGCTTTGGAGGGCGAAGCCTCGGCCTCAGGCGACGCCGAAGTTAGAGATTACACCGACGCTGCTACCGCCTCACAGGGCACATCGGAAGCCATCGAGGAAGGCTCGATGGTTTCGCAGACGCTGGAAGAAGTGCAGGACGCGCTGCGCCGCATCGAAGATGGCACCTATGGCAAATGCACTGTGTGCGGACGCGCGATTGCGCCCGCACGGCTGGAGGCGATTCCCTGGACGCCGTATTGCCTGGAAGACCAGCAGAAGTTGGATGGCGAGACGGTTCAAGGCGCCACGCTGTAACGCGCTCCTAACCGCTGTGGCGTCATTTGCGACACTAATCCGCCAGCGTTCATGTGCGAAGCTCACTTCTTCAGACGCGGCGTGCCGTTCAGCGCCACGATGAGAGGCTCCTGCCTGGTCTTAGCCGCGGCCGGCACGGCTACCAGGAACCGGTTGAGATCCCGCGTATGTCCGGCAACCCTGCCATTCGAAGGCCGCACTTGCGGCTGCTCCACGGGCCGCGAGGAGCGCCACGGCGGCCAAAGCGATATGCCAAGCGCTACGACGGCCGCGGCGGTGGCTGCCCAGGGAATCCACGAATGGCGCGAGCGGGCCGGCCGCGTTTCGGCGGTTTCCTCAAGCAGTTCCCACGCATCGCCGATGTCGCGGAGCCGCCGCTTCGGATCTTTCTCCAGGCATTTGCGCAACAGCCGGCGTACTGACACTGGAACCGCTGCCAAGCTCAGAGAGCACCACGCCGAAAGCCCAGATGTCCGCGCGTTTGTCCACCACTTTGCCGCGCGCTTGCTCGGGATGTAACTCGCACTAGACTAACATCGCCTGCGAAAATCGCTCCCTTCGAACGGCAAGTACCCTAAGAGAACCGGCGGCAAGACCGCCGGCGCTACCACCGGCGGCAAGACCGCCGGGGCGCTACCGGGAGCGCGGATGTTTGCCGGTATAACTCTGGCGGTATAATTGCATTCGCCTCAGCGCAAGGAGGTATTGAATGCAACGCTTCGTGGTGTACCTTTGTGCTCTAACTCTCGCCGACTGCCTTGCCGTGGCCCAGAAAAACGGCGGATCCGGCGATCGGATGAATGCGCTACAAGCGAATAACGGCCAAGACCGAATTTCCCGTGAAGTTCGTCATGAGCTCGTCACGCTGCCGTACTACGGCGTGTTCGACAACCTCGCGTATAGCGTCAACGGCGGCGTGGTCACGCTTTACGGGCAGGTGACGAATTCTACGCTAAAGAGCGATGCGGGCAACGTGGTGAAAAAGATTGAAGGCGTTACCAAAGTGGACAACCAGATTGAAGTCTTGCCGCTCTCGCCCATGGACGATCAGATCCGCCGCGCCGAATACCGCGCCATCTACAGTGAGCCCACGCTGAACCGATACGCCATGCAGGCGGTGCCGCCCATCCATATCATTGTGGAGAACGGCAAGGCGACTCTGGTGGGCGTCGTCGACAACGCAAGCGATAAGAACCTCGCTGGAATCCGTGCAAATACCGTGCCCGGCGTATTCTCGGTGACCAACAATCTCCAGGTTATAGGGAAGTAATTCTCTGATACCATTACCCTTTCCGAGGGGTAATGAAAATAACATTTTGGGGCGCAGCAGGCACTGTGACCGGGTCCATGCATCTGGTCGAGACCGGCGGCAAGCGCATTCTGTTCGACTGCGGCCTCTACCAGGGCCGGCGTAAAGAGGCGGACCAGAAGAACCGCCATCTGCCATTCGACGCCTCCACCATCGACGCCGTCGTCCTTTCGCACGCGCATATCGACCACAGCGGTAATCTGCCGACGCTAGTCAAGAACGGCTTCTCCGGGCCGATCTACGCCACCCCCGCCACCATCGACCTTTGCAATTGGATGTTGCGCGATACGGCGCACATCCAGGAAAGCGATGCGGATTTCGTTAACCGCCGCTGCGAGCGCCGAAAGTCTTTGGGCCTCGACTGCGAACTGGTCGAGCCGCTTTACAGCACGCAGGACGCCGAGCGCACGCTGCCGCTTTTTTACCCCGTGCCGTACCATCAGCCGATCACGCTATTTCCGGGCGTGAGCTATGAGTGCGTCGATGCCGGCCATATTCTGGGCTCGTCGAGCATCGTACTCACCGATTCCACCGGCGTCAAGCCGGTGCGCCTGGGCTTTTCGGGCGACCTGGGCCGGCCCGGGCTGCCGATTGTTCGAGACCCCGAACCGCTGCCGCCCGCCGACTATCTGATTCTCGAGAGCACTTACGGCGGCAAGCTTCACAAGCAGGTCGGCCAGGCGGCCGATAAGCTGGCCGAGGTTGTGAACCGTACGGCGAAGCGCGGCGGGCGCATCGTGGTGCCGGCGTTTGCGGTTGGCCGCACGCAGCAGCTGGTGCTGCTGCTGCATGAGCTGACGAACGCCAGGCGGATTGTCGGCATTCCGATTTTCGTGGATAGCCCGCTGGCCATCAACGTGACGGCGGTGCATCGCGCCCACCCGGAGTGTTTTGACGCTGAAACAAAGGCATACCTGGATCATGGCGAGAATCCTTTCGGATTCAAGCGTTTGCAATATATTCGGGACGCGGCCGAATCGAAGACGCTGAACGATTTGCACGGGCCGTTCGTGGTGATCTCCGCCTCCGGCATGTGCGAGCAGGGCCGCATCCTGCACCACCTGCGCAACAGTATCGAAGATCCGCGCAATGCGGTGCTGATCACCGGCTTCCAGGCGGAAAACACGCTGGGCCGCAAGCTGGTGCAGAAGCAGCCGGAAGTGAAGATATTCGGCGAGCCGATGCGCGTGCGGGCCGAAATCCAAAGCCTGGATTCACTCAGCGCCCACGCCGATCAAAAGGACCTGCTGGAGTGGATCAAACCGCTGGCGCCGGGGCTGCGCCAAGTCTTTCTCGTCCATGGCGAACCGACGCAGTCGGCCGCGTTGGCCAACACGCTCCACTCCGCTTTCCGGTTGGATGCGCTGGCGCCCGCTCCGGGCCAGTCGTTCGATCTTATGGCCATGTAACCCAAATTGCCTTTAGGGCCATCTATACTAGAAGATACGAAAAGGAGCCTGTTAACAAATGAGCCCCACCCCAACATATATCGAACCCCCCCGCCACTCCGGCCTGGTCACCGCATTGATGGGCGGAGCGATCATCGCCCTGATTGGCGCCAACATTTACCTATACTCGCAAATCGACCACATGCGCACCGACATCGCGACGACGCATGAAAAGGTGATGACCGAGATCAGCAACCTGCGGGACGCATCGTCGGTGACCTCGGCGTCGCAGATGCGGCACATCGATACCTTGAAGGAAGAATTGGCCGCGGCCCGCTCGGCGGCGCAAAGGGAATCGAGCCAGGCCAAGGCGGAATCGCTGGCCCATGCCGATCAGATAGCGCGCCAGATCAAGGAGGAAGAGGCCAAGCAGCAGCAGCAGGTCAACTCCGAAATCAGCGACGTGAAGCAGTCGGCCAGCCAGGCGAACGCCCAGGTGGCGGCGAAGGTTGCGGACGTAGCCACGGATGTAGGGTCGGTGAAGACCGAAGTGGCCCACACGCAGGCCGACTTGCAGAAGACCATTAACGATTTGAAATCGGCGCAAGGCGATTTGGGCGTGCAGAGCGGTCTGATTGCCACCAACCACAACGAACTGGATGCGCTGAGAAAGCTCGGCGAGCGCAACTACGTCGATATCAAGCTGGGCAAGACCAAGCAGCCCGTGCGGTTTGCCGATATCACGCTCAAGCTGGTCAGCGTTACCCCGAAGAAGAACAAGTACAGCGTGGATGTGGTGGCCGACGACAAGCTCACCGAGAAGAAGGACCGGAACATCAACGAGCCGGTGCAGTTCTACACGACCAAGGGCGGCCACATTCCTTACGAACTGGTGATCAATCAGGTGGGTAAGGATCAGATTGTGGGATACCTCTCGACGCCGAAGGTAGAAGCAAGCCGGTAACGTGGGGCAGGCGCATTCGCCTGGCGCTTTCGCCTGCCAAGCGCGATTGTCTCCCCGCGGGCGGGCATAAGCGACTGGCGCGATCGTCGGCGGTTTCGACATCAAACATGACATGGCGAATGGCGAGGATGCCGTGCCTCAGGGCGCGGCGGAATGCGGGTTCGCCTCGCGGCGTGCGCATGGCAGTGGCTTTTGTGAATTCGTGCGGTTCTCAGCGATTTGTCTAGCAGTTGGCATTATGTCCCCGATTCGAGACTAGCAGGCGTTTTTGCGGCTGCAGGGAGCGGCGAGGCTTAAGTGCTTTAGAAAGGCCAAAAAATAAAGTTTAAAACCTGTGACCCGGTTTTCGAGGGGTGGCAAATTAGGGTCGCGCGGCGCGTGATTGCACAGGATTGGACCGATCCGGCTCCGTTGCGCCAGCGACTTGCGATCGAAGTTGAGCGCGAACGCGGCGGGCATCCGGTCATCAACGGTTAAGACTACCCAGCCCTCTGCGTCCCAAGCGAGCAGCTCCTCGTCCACCAAAAACTGGCGCGTGAAGGTGGTACGGTCCCGTAAATGGGCGCGCCCGCACCCTGCAGTAAGGCGATCAACCGCACCAGACGTACGTGTTCCCGCGGCGTCTAACCGCGGCCATGGTTAACGGCCTCTCATATTTTGCAGCACGGTGATGGAGTAGGGCGGAAAGGTGCGCGTGAACGTGGGGCTCAGGCCGTCGATGGGCGCGGCGACGGGCACGATCTTGTCCGGCTCGGTGATGGAGTTGGCGTCGTCGGGACTGGACGCGCGCATGGCGATCAACTGTCCCTTGGAATCGACGAATGCCACGCCGCTGAGTTCAACGCGTACAGGTTGGGGCGTAGCGGCGCGGTTCATAGAACGAGGCGCGGTAGCGGGTGTTGGGCCGGACGGGGATGCCCCAGAATCCTTCATTGGCGATGCCTACGCGCTGGTCGCCGGCGGCTTGGGCGATGGTGAGCTTGAGGCTGGTGGGGAGGGCATCGTTGAACTTCTGGGACGGGTCGAGGGCGATGGTTCCGGCGCGCCGTGCTGCTGGACGAGTGATCAGCGGGCGGTCTGATTTGGGATCTTCCATGAGAGTCCGGTTGCGGACCAGCTCGGCGTACAGGCCGCCTTCGTAGGAGAAGGCGATCTCTTCGGTCATCAACCCGTAGAGCTTGAGGCTGACGTGGGCGGCCACTTGATCGGCCTTGATTTGCAGAACGGCTGTGGCCGGCTGGGCGAGCAGGTTGGCCGGGGTGAAGGCGAGCACGCACACAAACGCCGGACTGGCCCACAAAGTGCTTCTCAAGCGGTACAGTCTACACCCCAGTGGGGGTCGAAGATTGTACAGATCCTTAAGAATCTTTACGATTCCGGTACAACTCTTGCAGGGGTCGAAGCGTCCGATGGAATGGAGGGCAGGATATATGAAAGCGATGATAGAAAGCCACACGAGAGGGCAGGCTCTATGCCCGATATGCACACACACGGTGCCCGCCGAGGTCGATCTGAAGGGGAAGCTCAAGTTTGCACGCGTTTCGCCGGGCCAACGATGCCCCCGGTGCGGAGCGTCGCTCGATGTCGCGGTGGTCGTCGAAATTCCGCAGGCGGCGTAAGCGAAGCGGGTAAGGCTTAGTGTTGCGCGTGAGCGAATGGGGAAATTCCCTCAGCCCTACAAAGCGGGTGCGGGGGTTAATTCCCACAGTAATAGTTGTCGGTTATCGGAGTTTCTGCCATAGTGGAGAACGGAGAGGGGGATCGCATGAAGCTGAAGCCGAAGGTTCCACCGGCGCCTAAACGCGCCCAAACGATTAAGGGCGCCGAGCTTATGCCGGTACCTCCCGAACTTCTAGAACTGGCGAAGCGCGCGGTGTCCGCCGATCGCCTGAAGAAGGCAACGAAGTGTTCGGTTTGCAACGCGGAGACCATGAGCGCCGGCGATGAGCCGCTGTGCTGGGTGTGCCGCCGCCTCAAGATCAGCGCGTGGCGCGAGATCGAGCAGCAAGTCCCGATTCAGGAGTAGGAACGGCTGCATTCGACGCAGAGCCGCTGAGACGCGGAGAAGACCTTAGGAACCCGCGGTTTCTCAGGAGCCAGCCTCAGTCAATTGCGCCACTTCTTCCCATTCGGAAAGCGTCGCGGCCAATGTCGATTTGTGGGCTTCCAACAGATCGCTGGTTCGCTTGGTTTCGTCTACGCTGACGAAATTGGAAAGAGCCGATTCGCAATCTGCGATCTGGGATTCCAGGCGCGCAATCTGCTGTTCGATTTCGACCTGGCGATGCTTCATCTGTTCCAGTTTGAGCGGATTAACGCGCTTCTCCGCGGCTTTTGCCGAGATTGGCGCGGCTGCAGCTGCAGATGGCTTTCCGGTTGGCGTCGAAATCGACTCCGGGCCGCCGCTCTTTCGCCACAGGTAATCTTCGTAGTTTCCCGGGAAGACGTGCACCCGGCCTTCCTCCACCTCAAAAACGCGCGTGGCCAGTTTGTCCATGAAATAGCGGTCGTGGGAAACGAAGACCACGGTTCCGGTGTAACCCTGCAAAGCTTCCAGCAGCACGTCCTTGGCGCGCATGTCCAAGTGATTGGTGGGCTCATCGAGCAGCAGGAAGTTCGAGGGCATCATCAGCATGCGCGCCAGCGCGTAGCGGTTGCGCTCGCCGCCGGAGAGCACGCCGATCTGCTTGAACACGTCGTCTTCGGAGAAGAGAAAGCTGCCTAAGATGCTGCGCAATTCGGTGTTGGTGGCGCGCGGCGCTACGGTGCCGAGATCGTCCAAAAGGCGCGCGCCGGCGTCGAGCTCCTTGTATTGATCTTGCGCGAAGTAATCCGGCTGCGTGTTGTGGCCCAAGGTGAACTCGCCCGCGCTCAACGGTTCGGCGCCGGCAAGTATCTTGATCAGCGTGGACTTCCCGGCGCCGTTGACGCCCACCAGTGCGATTCGCTCGCCGCGCTCGATGATGAAGTTCACGTCTGCAAACACGGGGTGATCGCTATAGCTCTTGGCGACGTTCTTGAATTCGGCCACCACGCGGCCGCTCGCCTTGGGCTGCGGAAACTTGAAGTGGATGGTCTTCTCTTCCGGCGGAATTTCGATGCGCTCGATGCGGTCCAGCTCCTTGATGCGGCTTTGCACCTGTTTCGCTTTGGTAGCCTGCGCGCGGAAGCGGTTGATGAAGGCTTCGAGCTGCTCGATGCGCTCGCGCTGATTGGCGTACGCGGCCTGAAGCTGGGCGCGGCGCTCGGTTTTCTGCACTTCGTATTTGGTGAAGCCGCCGGTGTAGAAATGGATCCGCTTGTTCCACAGCTCGGCGATTTTGCGGACAGTGACGTCGAGAAAATAGCGGTCGTGCGAGATGAGCACGAAGGCGTTGGGATAGGAATTCAGATAGCCTTCGAGCCAGTTGCGCGCTTCGATATCCAAATGGTTGGTGGGCTCATCGAGCAGCAGCAGGTTCGGCGCCTCGAGCAGCAACTTGGCCAGCGCGATGCGCATCTGCCAGCCGCCGGAGAACTCTTCGGTGCGGCGCTTCCAATCGCGCTGCGAGAAACCCAGCCCCGAAAGCACCGCGCCCACCTGCGCCTCAATGGAGTAGCCGTCGCGCGCGCGGAATTCGCTTTCGGCGCGCTGAAAACGCTCGGCCACCTGGGAGTATTCGGCGCTGTTGTGATCGAGCTCGGACATGCGGTGCGCGAGCTGTTCCTGCTCATCTTCGAGCGCGCGCAGGTCGTCGAAGACGGTCATGCATTCGGCGAAGACGGTGCGGCCCGAGAGCGAAAGGCCGTCCTGCGGGAGGTAGCCGACGCTGGTTCCTTTCTGGGTGGTGATGGTCCCGGAATCGAGCCCTTCGATGCCCGCCAACACCTTGAGCATCGACGACTTCCCGGTGCCGTTAGCGCCGACGATTCCCGTGCGCTCGTTGGGCGTCACCAGCCAGTCAGTGTTTTCAAACAGGATCTTGGGGCCGTAGCGTTTGCCCGCCCCGGTGAGTTGGATCATCTAATATCTCTATTTTAGCTGAGTCAAAGGCGGCGCGCCTTCGGCGCGCGGACCGGCCAGGAGGCCCGTCCTACGAACTAATAAAGGCTCCGGATGGCGGGGCCCGACGACCGCGCTCCGGAGCCTTCAAGGACAAGGAGAAGGAATCTTCAAAATCCCTGCCACTATGTGAGACGCACGGGCGCGCATCGCGGTTATAGCCAGTATTGCCACTGGCGGCTCGCGATCACGTAGGCGGCTAGAATTCCGTTGGTGACGGCGTGCGCCAGAGTGCAATCGGCCAGGCTCCTGGTGCGGATCATCCACCAGTTGTAAATTGCGCCCGCGATGAGCCCGACTTCCCAATAGGGCCCATGCTCGGAGGCGAAGAGAACGGCGACAATCCAGAAGGCGGCGGGCGCGTAGGCGCCCAGCGGGACCTTTTCGAAATCGGGGTCGATCAGCCACCGCATGAGCCAGCCGCGCCAGAATAGCTCCTCGATAATGGGTACCAGCGCCACCGAGCCAAAGGTACGCAGAGCCAGGAACCAGAGGCTGGCTTGCAGGTCTCCGGGAATGGACGTCGAGGCTGAGCCGGTGATGGCGTTGTCAAAGAGCCAGAAATGGCGATAGCCGAATAAGCGGTCGGGCGCGATCCAAATCAGAAAGACCGCGGCTCCGATGGCGACGCTGGCGAGCGGATTCTTGGGACGCAACTGCAGATAGGGCCGCGAGACCAGAAGAATCACCGCCAGCACAATCGCGATGCGGATGGGGTAGAGGATCTGAGAGTGCGGGAGCAAAGCGTGCTCGGCCGCCATCGCGGCGATGAAGGCGGCAAAGGGAGCGACGTAGGCCGCCGTGGCCCGACGGCCGGGGAAGGGCATAGATATAGTTTTACCGCCGTTGCGGATGGACTGGTGGGTGACGCAAACGCGTTCACACGATTGTGAACGCTGCACGCATAAGTGCGTGCGCCACGATCGGGCTCCCACATTTGGTGAGCCCGAGTTGCTAGCGCCGCTTTCCGGCTGCCGTGGGAACGCGCGCGCTGATTACTGGAATCAGGCTGTTGCCGCCGGTGGATTCGGATGGACGGACGGTGCGCGATGCCAGCTCGCGGTTCAGTGAGGCTACGAATTCCTGGATCTGCGACTGCATCTGGTCCATCTTCTCGCGCATGTTGAGGATGATTTCCACGCCCGCCAGGTTCACGCCCAGATCGCGCGTGAGGTGGAGAATGACTTCTAGCCGCTCGAGGTCGCCATCCGTGAAGAGCCGCGTGTTGCCCTCGCTGCGGGACGGCTTCAGCAAGCCTTCACGCTCATAGAGGCGCAGGGTCTGCGGGTGGATTTCGTACTGCTCGGCGACGGCCGAGATCATGTAGGCGGCTTTGGATTTCGACTTTGCCATATCAGACCTTCGTCCACATCAACCTACCTTAGTCCACATTTCGGCACGCGGATCTTCGGGATGCAGCTTGGCCATCTCGCGCAGCAATTCCTTGGTGCGCTCATCGCGGGGCTCGGGCGCTTGTATGGCGACTTCCACAATCTGATCGCCGCGCTGGCCCGTCCGCGAATTGGGGACACCCTTCTCGCGCAGGCGGAACTTCTGGCCGTTCTTGGCGCCTTGCGGAATCTTGAGCAGGCTGCGGCCGTCGATGGTGGGCACTTCGATCTTCGCGCCTAAGGCAGCCTCCCAGACAGTGATGGGCGCCTGGATTTCGATATCGTCGCCGTCGCGATGAAAGAGGGGATGCTCTTCCACTTTGGTGGTGATGTAGAGATCGCCCGCGGGCCCGCCCATGGCGCCGGCGTTCCCTTTGCCGGGTACGCGCAGGCGCGATCCGTTGCGCGCGCCGGGGGGGATGCGCACTTCTACGGTCTCCGTGCGCGCCACGCGGCCATCGCCGCCGCAGGTGGGGCACGCGTTGTTCAGCTTACCGGTACCGCCGCACCGCGGACAGGTCAGATTGAACTTCATTGCGCCGGCCATTTGGGTCACTTGACCGGTGCCTTTGCACTGCGGGCAGGTGACTTCGCCGGCGCCGGAAACGCCCGTGCCGTGGCAGGTTTCGCATACCTCATAACGGGTGATGTTCACGCGCGCCTGGGTGCCTTTGATGGCCTGCCAGAAGTCGATGGTCATTACGTATTCGAGGTCGGAGCCCTTTTCGGGCTGGGGCTGCGGGGCGCCGCCTTTGCCACCGAAGAACTGCGAGAAGATGTCGCGGAAGCCGGCGGATTCGGTTGAGCGGCGTCCGCCGGCGCCCCCACTTCCTGTCGCTCCGGAGAAGGCATCGGAGAAATCGAAGCCGCCGAAATCCATATTGGGCTGCGAGCCGTGCCCTGCGGGCCGCCGCCCTGGCCGGGGCCCGCGCCGGTGAAGCCATTCTCGGAGTAGAAGCCATACTGGTCGTACATGGGGCGCTTTTTGGGATCGCTGAGGACGTCGTAGGCTTCCTGGACGTTTTTGAAGCGATCTTCGGACGATTTATCGCCGGGGTTCAGATCGGGGTGATATTTACGCGCGAGCTTCCGGTAGGCTTTGCGGATTTCGTCCGTGGTGGCGGTCCGGGGAACGCCTAGCGTCTCGTAGTATTCGTGTTTGGGAGGAGACATATTCAAGTGTGGGAAAGGCCGGCCAGGGGGCCGGCCGCGGACCAGTGGGTTAGCCCAGGGGTCCGCCCCACTTACGTTTTACTTTTTGTCGTCTACGTCTACGAACTCGGCGTCTACTACATCGTCTTTGGGCTTGCCGTCGGTTGGCGGCGGCGCGGCTCCATCTTGGCCTGGCGTCCCTGCGCCCGGTTGCGACGACGATTTGTACATGGCTTCGGCCAACTTGTGGCTGGCTTGCGTGAGGCGGTCGGTTGCCGAATTGATAGCCGCCGGGTCGTTTTCGGTCATCGCCTTCTTGGACGCTTCGATGGCCGATTCAATCTCTTTGGCTTCGGCGTCGCTGATCTTGGAGCGATGCTCCTTCAGTGTCTTTTCGACGTTGTATACCATGGCGTCGGCGCGGTTGCGCGCCTCGATAGTGTCGCGGAGAGTGCGATCGTCCGCGGCATGCGATTCCGCATCCTTAGCCATCTTCTCGACCTCTTCCTTCGACAGGCCTGAGGACGACGTGATGGTGATCTTCTGCTCGTTGTTCGTGCCGCGATCTTTGGCGGTCACGTTGAGGATGCCGTTGGCATCGATATCGAAAGTCACTTCGATTTGCGGCATGCCGCGCGGGGCCGGAGGAATGTTGCCGAGCTGGAATACGCCCAGCATGCGGTTGTCCTTCGCCAAGGCGCGCTCGCCCTGATAGACCTTGATCTCTACCGAGGATTGATTGTCGGCCGCGGTAGAGAAGACTTCGCTCTTGCGCGTGGGGATGGTGGTGTTGCGCTCGATGAGCTTGGTGAACACGCCGCCCATGGTCTCGATGCCGAGCGAAAGCGGGGTGACGTCTAGCAGCAGCACGTCCTTGA
>JBEKNN010000190.1:0-17955 GCA_049522755.1 Bryobacteraceae bacterium
TCTGGACGCACTCGCCTTCACCGGGCAGAAGGCGCGCGAGTTGGGTATGCGCATGGACCTCACTCTGTGCAGCGGCTGGCCGTACGGCGGGCCGCACGTTCCGATCACGCAAGCGGCGGGGCGTTTGCGCGTGGAGCGCGTGCCGGTGGCTGCGAGTGTCGGCGAAGTGAAGGCGCCGCGCATTGCGGAAGGGGAAAAGCTGCTGGCGGTTTTTGTCGGGACGGGTCGGGACTATCGGCCCATCGACGTTATGATGGGCGACACTGTTGTCTTCGCCGCCGATCCACAAGACCGGACCGCGCTCTTCTTTATCTCCAGCCGCACACACATGATGGTGAAGCGCGCGGCTGTTGGGGCCGAAGGTTTCGTGCTGGACCACTACGACCGCTCGGCCATCGACGCGCATCTGAATATCGTTGGCGAAAAGCTGCTGGGCGCGCTGGCGAAGACGCCGCCTTATGCGGTGTTCAGCGACAGCCTGGAAGTGGAACGCTCCGATTGGACGCCTAACTTCCTGGCTGAATTCCAGAAGCGGCGCGGCTACGATTTGACGCCGTATCTACCCGCGCTCGCTGGTGTCGACATCGGTCCCAAAGGCGCCGATGTGCGCCACGATTGGGGCTTGACGCTGACTGAGCTGGCGAATGAGAATTACCTCACTCCCATCCGCGAATGGGCCAATCGCCACGGCACGCTGTTCCGTTCGCAGAGTTACGGCACGCCGCCGGTGAGCCTTTCGAGCAACGCGCTGGAGGATCTGCCGGAGGGCGAGGGCTCGCAATGGCGCCACGCTTCGTCCACGCGCTGGGCTTCGTCGGCGAGCCATCTTTACAACCGCCCGGTGACTTCTTCTGAGACCTGGACGTGGCTGCATTCGCCGGTGTTTCGCGCCACGCCGCTCGATATGAAGGCTGAAGCCGATCTGCATTTTCTGCAAGGCATCAACCAGTTGATTGGCCACGGGTGGCCCTATTCCCCGCCCCAAGCCGGCGAGCCCGGCTGGCGATTCTACGCCGCGGCGGTGTTCAACAATCACAATCCCTGGTGGATGGTGATGCCGGATATCACGCTGTACCTGCAGCGCATCAGTTTTCTGTTGCGGCAGGGGCAGCCCGTCAACGATGTCGCCATCTACGTTCCGACAGATGACATTTACGCCGGCTTCACGCTGGGCAACGATTCGATTAACAAGGCGCTCGATGCGCGGCTGGGGCCGGATCTCATCGGACAGATTCTCGACGCCGGATATAACTTCGACTTTATCGACGACGCGGCGATTGCGCATGGCGGGATTCCATACAAGATGCTCGTCCTGCCGGCCCCGCAGCGCATGCCCGAGGCGACCAGGCGCAAGATCGAGGAATACAAGCGCTTCGGCGGCTTTGCGATCGATACGAGGGACACGCCGTCCGTGGGCGAGGCATTGAAAAAAGCGATTACGCCGGACCTGGCAACGGCCTCCCCGGATATCGGGTTCGTGCATCGGCATCTGCCTTACGCGGAGATCTATTTCGTGGTGAACACGAGTAACCATCCGGTGCGGGACGATGGGGCGAAGTTCCGGACCGGGGAGTTGAAGCCGGCTTGGTGGAATCCTATGGATGGACGAATCGACAATGCCGGGTCACCAGGCGAGGACGGTACGTTTCCGCTGTACTTGGAGCCGTACGAATCGCGCGTGCTAGTGTTTTCGAGAGTTACCGAGGGGAACATGAGTCCGCCTGGCCCGATGCACGCCAACGTGCCGTGGATTGCAATGGATCCAAAGTGGAAAGTCACCTTCGACGGCTTGGGCATTACACAGAACATGAACCCCCTCCATTCATGGGCCGACGATCCGGCCACCAGGTACTACTCGGGAACCGTAACCTACGAAACGACTGCTGAAGTTCACGACATGTTCGATTCGATTTATCTCTCCTTCGGAGGAGGGACGCCGGTGGAGGACTCCGTGCGACGCTCCGGGAGCGGGATGCGAGCCATGCTAGAGAGCCCCGTGCGAGAAGCAGCGAAGGTCTATGTGAATGGCAAACTGGCGGGTTCGGTATGGTGTCCGCCGTACTACGTCTACATAGGCGATTTGCTCCACATTGGGGCGAACACGATTCGCGTGGTTGTCGCGAACCTGGCACTCAACGAACTTGCTAAGGGCCCATTGCCAGACTACCGGGCGCTGAATGCGAAGTACGGCGAGCGATTTCAGCCGCAGGATCTGCAGAACCTACAACCGGTCCCTGCCGGCCTGTTGGGACCGGTCTTCACCATCACTCGTTAGGAACCTATGACTCGTAGAGATCTTCTCCGCCGTAGCGCGCTGACTACGCTCGCTTCGATTGCTCTTGATGCGCAGGAAGCTGCGCCTGCGCCCACTTCGCCTGCACTCAATTGGTTGGGCGGTATGGCGCCGCCGCTTGAAACCGGCGTCAGTTGGGGCGTTCCGTGGCCGCGCGGGACTGTTTCTAAGTCGCAGACATTCAGCCTGACTGCGGGTGGCGCCGCGCTACCGCTGCAACAGTGGCCGCTCGCTTACTGGCCCGATGGATCGATCAAGTGGACCGGGTTCGCTACGATTGCGCACACGGCGGCCGCGTTCCGGCTTGCGCCGGGCACTCCCGCAGCGCCAGTTTCTCCGATCAGGGTTGCTGAATCGGCCGCCGCCATCGATATCGATACCGGGCGGATTCAAGCGCGGATTCCGAAGTCGGGCGCGGCATTTATCGACTCCATCGCGATGGATGGACGCGCAGTCGCTGGGTCCGCGCGTCTTGTCTGCATGCTGGAGGGCGGAGCATCCTTCACCAGCAATATCCAGAAGGTCACGGTGGAGCAGCGCGGACCGGTTCGCGCCACGGTGAAGATTGAAGGCGTCCACAAGGCCGATGCAGGCGCGCGCGAATGGCTGCCGTTCACGGTGCGTCTCTACTTCTATGCGGGCATCGAAAACATCCGGCTCATCCACAGCTTTGTTTTCGACGGCGACGATAAGAAGGATTTCATCCGCGGTCTCGGAGTCGCTTTCGGCGTGCCAATGCGCGAACAGGTTCACAACCGGCATGTGCGCTTTTCCGGCGAAGGCGAGGGGCTTTGGTCCGAGCCGGTGCAGCCCGCCACCGGACGTCGCGTCCTGATGGCGCCCGGTAGCCGCACCAACGTTTTCGCCGACCAGCTTGCGGGCAAGCGCTTGCCCAACCGCGAAGCGTTCGACGCCGCCGGACAGAAACTGCTGCACGATTGGGCGGTGTGGAGCGACTACAAACTGGTGCAGGCGTCCGCCGACGGCTTCGGGGTGCAGAAGCGCGTCAATGGCGAAAGCTGCTGGCTGGACGCCGCGGCCGGCCACCGAGCGTCGGGGCTGGTCTTCGCCGGCGATGTCTCGGGAGGCCTGGCTGTGGCGCTGCGGCACTTCTGGCAGTCGCATCCGCGATCGCTGGAAGTGCGTAACGCGACGGGGACAAGCGCCGAGCTGCGCGTGTGGCTGTGGTCGCCGGACGCGCCGGCGATGGATCTGCGCCATTACGATCTGGTGAATGGCGTGGAGCACGCGCACGACCTCGATTCCAGCTACGAAGACGTGCAGACGGGCTTCAGCACGCCCCACGGCGTGGCGCGCACCAGTGAGATGACGCTCTTCCCCAGCGCCGGCGTGCCGTCGAAAGAAGACACGGCGCGTCAGGCTCGACTTGCCGAGGAGCCGCCGCTGATTGTGGCTACGCCGCAGCATATCCACGCGGCCGGAGTGTTCGGAATCTGGAGTCTGCCCGACCGCTCCACGCCCGCCAGGCAACAGCTTGAAGACCAACTGGACGCGGCCTTCGCGCTCTATCACAAGGAAGTGGAGCAGCGGCATTGGTACGGCTTCTGGAATTACGGCGATGTGATGCACCAGCACGATGGTCCGCGGCATATGTGGCGCTATGACATCGGCGGGTTTGCGTGGGACAACACCGAGCTCGGCACGGACATGTGGCTCTGGTATAGCTTTCTGCGCACCGGCCGGCCCGAGATTTTCCGCATGGCCGAAGCGATGACGCGGCACACGGGCGAGGTGGACGTCTATCATCTGGGACGATTCGCGGGGCTGGGCTCGCGCCACAACGTGCGCCATTGGGGATGCGGCGCGAAGGAGGCGCGCATCAGCCAGGCGGCTTACCGGCGCTTCTACTATTACCTGACCACCGACGAGCGCGCGGGCGACCTGATGCGCGCGGTGGTGGACGCGGATTACAAATCGCTGGAGATCGACGCGATGCGTCTGGCTTCGCCGCTGACTGCGCCGAACCCTTACCCGGCGCGCGTACGCGGCGGCCCGGACTGGCTGGCGTTCGTGGGCAATTGGATGACGGAATGGGAGCGCACCGGTGAGACGAAATACCGCGACAAGATTATCGCCGGGATGGACAGCATCGCTAAGATGCCTTACGGGTTTATGACCGGGCCCAATCAGCTTTATGGGTACGACCCGGCGACCGGCAAGCTTTACCCGATGGTGGAGGATGGTTTTGGCCACTACAACCTGACCGTGATTATGGGTGGCGCCGAGGTGATTTTCGAGTTGAACGAGCTTATCGACCATCCCGGATGGAAGAAGGCGTGGCTGCAATATTGCCGGCTGATGTCGGCGAGTAAGGATGTGGTGGCGCGCGATATGACCAGCGGAGCTGAGGGTGCGGATGCGCGGTTCGCCGACCCCGGGCGCCTGGCTGGTTATGTCTATATGCAGACTAAGGAAGCGGCGTTCGCGACCAAGGCATGGTCGGGAGTGATGGGCGGGCGGCGGCCTACTTACATGACTACAGCGTTCCAAGGGCCGGAGGTGCTCAACCCGATTGACGAGGTGACTGGGATCTCGACTAATAGCGTGTCGCAGGGTTGTTTGCAGGCGATTGAAGTGCTGGCTATGTGCGGCGACCAGATGCCGGGGTGAGAGACTCGGGTCCGGATTCGACGCAGAGACGCGGAGACGCGGAGATCGGCGCGGAGATTGAAGAGAGTAAGAGCATGAGGATTGATCATGGTGATGCCGCTTGGTTATAGGTAGTCGGCGCATGCGACGCTGAAGAGGTGGACGTCAACGTGCATCCTTCGAAGACCGAGGTGCGTTTCCGCCACGGATTATTCCGCGCGGGATCGTCATGGTATATTAAGCCATATGGCCCGTAGCACCATCATTATGTGAAGGCCGAGCTCCTTCTCCACCAGCGGATCGACTATGACGACGGTGCAATCGTGGAAATGGTGATTTGGCGAGTTCCGTCGCCGGTTCCCCCGTCTGGCCACGGCCTCAAGTATTCGTTGTTCTATGGCCGTCCGGGTGTCCGCCTGGTTGGCTACGACAACGAGCGCGGCAAGGGAGATCACCGCCATTACATGGGTCTTGAGATGGCCTACGCGTTCAGCGGCGTTGAGCAATTGATGATAGATTTCTGGTCTGACGTGCGGACAGTGAGGGGTGGCAAATGACAGACGTGAAAATCACCGTTGGGGGCGCCATCGAGGATGAAGCGGCGAGCCGCTTCGTGAATGCCTGGCATCGCGCGGAGCGTGGCGAATCTTTTCGTGAGCGCCACTTGGCGTTCGAGAGCTGGGATGCCCTCGCCCGCGTACTGACCGGTAAGCGGATGGAACTCTTGCGCTACGTCCACAAGTCTCCGGCTGCCAGCATCCGGGCGTTGGCAAAGGCATTAGGGCGCGACTACAGCAACGTTCACGCGGATGTCCAGGCTTTGACCGCGGCGGGCCTTCTCGAAACCACGGACGGCGGCGTGCGGGCCGACTATGACGCGATCGAAACCAAGATTGCGATTTGACGGGCACACGGCTGGACTGAGGCGTACAGCGCGGTCGCGATGCGCTAACTGGTCGCATCTCAGAAAGGGATTGCGATAACTCTTCACCTGATTCCCCGGCGTAGTATAATTATTCATAGCAACGAATAATCAACCAATGGCTCTCTCAGTCGGCATCGTCGGTTACCGCGGCTACAGCGGCGCGGAACTCCTCCACATTCTGGAGCGGCATCCCCATGTCGAACCCGTGTTGATGGAGCACCGCGACGACGCCTCCACCACCTCGCCCGTCCGCAACGCACGCCATCCGCGCCACTCCCCCTGCACCGCGCAAGCCGCTCATGATGAAGGACTTACGATAGTGTTCCTGGCCACCCCCCCTGAGGTTTCCATGGAATTGGCTCCGTTTATGCTTGAGGCCGGCGCGCGCGTTATCGACCTCAGCGGCGCGTTCCGCCTGGGTACCGTGGAGAATTACCGGACCTGGTACAAAGCGGACCATACGCAGCCCGAATTGCTGGCGGAGGCGGTTTACGGATTGCCCGAATATTGCCGCCAGCGAATCCCGAATGCGCGGCTGGTGGCGAATCCGGGCTGCTACCCCACGGCGGCGAATCTCGCTATCCGGCCGCTGCTCGAAGCTGGCGTGATCGACCGGACTGCGGGTGTGGTCTGCGATGCCAAATCCGGCGTGAGCGGCGCCGGACGCAAGGCGACCCTGAACAACAGCTTCTGCGAAGTGACGGAGAATTTCTCGGCCTATTCCGTTCTCCGCCATCGGCACGTTCCGGAAGTGCTCCAGGTTTCGGGTTTGCAAGAAGGCGAGTTCAGCTTCACCGCCCAACTTCTGCCGCTGGACCGCGGCATCCTCGAAACCATCTATTTCCGGACATCTGTAACCAGCGGCATCGGCAGCGCCGAAGACCTGTTGGCGATTTACCAGAAACGCTACGCCGCCGAGCCGTTCCTCCGCCTCTACAACCCTGGCCATATGCCGGACTTGCACGGCGTGGCGCGCACCAATTTCTGCGATATCGGCGTCGCGCTCGACGCCAAGACCGGCCGCGCCGTCGTAGTGAGCGCTATCGACAATCTGGTCAAGGGTGCGGCGGGCCAAGCCGTGCAGAATATGAACCTGATGCTCGGTTTGCCTGAGACGGAAGGGCTGCTGTGAAGGTCGCTGCTGCAAAGGTCGCTGCTGCAAAGGTCTTAGTCAAGCTGGGCGGCGCGCTGCTCGATACGCCCGAAATGCGCCAGAGCATGGCCAGGCAAATCGCGGAGGCCCGCGCGCGCGGCGTCGAGCTGGTTGTGGTACACGGCGGCGGCAAGCAGATGACGCGGTATCTGGCGGAGCGCGGCATTGAGAGCCGCTTCGTCGACGGACTGCGCGTGACCACGCCCCAGACCATCGACGCGGTGCTCAAGGTATTCGCAGGCAGCGTCAATCACGAGCTGGTGGCCAGCGTCAACCGCGCCGGAGCGCCGGCGGTGGGGCTGACCGGCATCGACGCGTTTCTGGCGGAAGCCGAGCAGATGGATCCGGCCTTGGGCGCGGTGGGGCGCGTCACCAGGTGCAACGCGGCGTTGTTGAATCTGCTGGTTGGCAACGGATATGTTCCGGTGGTGGCGTGCGTCGCGGGCGATCGCGCGGGCAACATCTACAATGTGAATGCCGATCAGATGGCGGTGGCGTGCGCGGCCGGCTTCGGCGCCAGTCAGCTGGTGTTTTTGACGGATGTGGAAGGCGTGCTGGACGCTTCCAGGCAGATTCGCCGCTCGCTGACCGCGGCCGAGAGCCGGCAGCTCATCGCCGATGGCGTCGCGACCGGCGGGATGCAGGCCAAGCTCAACGCCGCATTGTCCGCGCTGATGGCGGGCGTGGAGCAGGTGCGCATCGCGCCGGGCGCGGCGGAAAATGCGCTGGCCAGAGCGCTCGCTGGGGAAGAGATCGGAACCAGAATGGTGTTACGCGAGGAGCAAGCCGCATGATCAGTGGAGTACAGGCCGACGCATTCGTCGAAGCGCACGGCGCCGTGGGGCGGCTCGATATACGCAAGGCCGTGATGCGCGATATCCCGACGATTCTCGACCTCATCAACAGCTACGCCGCCAAGGGCGTCATGCTGCCGCGCACTGAGTTCGAAATGTCCGAAGCCATACGCGACTTCACGGTAGTAACTCAAGGCTCATCGCTACTCGGTTGCGGAGCGCTGCACTTCTATAGCCCCACCGTCGCCGAGATTCGCTCGCTGGCCGTGGCTAGCCACGCCAAGACTCAGGGCGTCGGCCGAAAGCTGGTGGGCGCGCTGATTTTGGAAGCGCAGGCGTTCGAGCTCGACGCCGTATTCGCCTTCACATATGTGGAGCAATTCTTCCAGAAGGTAGGGTTTCAAGTAGTGGAGCGCGGCGCGCTGCCGCTCAAAGCGTGGAAAGACTGCCTACGGTGCCCGAAATTCCAGGCGTGCGACGAGATCGCCGTGCTGCGGGTCTTGCGTCCGGGACGATGGAACGAGTCGCAATCTCCCATATGGGGGCAAACGCACGCTGCCGACGACCTGATCCAGTTGCCGATACCCCTCAAAATCCCGCCAGTACCCTCAAACTAGGGAACCCCCTTATAGCCCGCAAAAGACCTGAGAAATTCCCGCTTGAATTCGTACTCTCCGAATGTAGAATCACTGTAGGTTTGGGGGCGAATTTAGCCAGCATTGGGGGATTTGAGATATGCGAGCGCTAACGGTGGACGTGAAATCTTCAACCGGCCGGGTACTTTGCTGTACGGTGTTTCGCCCCGGCGGTAAGAAGCTATTGGCCAAGGGGCATGTGATCAGCGACGAGGATGTGCGCGTTCTCGAGTCTGAGGGCATGGCTCAAATTTGGGTGACCGAGCTCGAAGAAGGCGAGATCGGCGAGGACGAGGCGGTATGCGCGGTTGCCAGCGAGATGGGGTGCGGCAGCTTCGAGATCCGTCTGGCGGCGGGCGGCCGCGCGAACCTGGTGGCCACGGAAAACTGCTGCGTGCTGGTGGACGACGAGCTGCTGCGGCAGATCAACTGCACCGCCAGCGTGGTGATTGCGACCGCAACTAACTTCACCTACGCAGTGGCCGGGCAGCGCATCGCTACCGTGAAGAGCGCGCCCTTCGCCGTTGCCAAAGAGCAGTTGGAGGCCATCATCGGCATCCTCAAGGAGCGCGGCCCCATTCTGCAGGCGCGGCCCATTCGCAACGCGACTGTGGGCGTTCTGTATAGCGACCCGCTGAGCGGCGAGCGCGCCCGGCAGTTATTCGAAAACATCATGCGGCAGCGGCTGGAGCGCTTCGGCGCGCAGGCCAACTTCGTTCTTTCCTGCGTGGAGGATGAGAATTCGGTGACGCGCTGCCTGCAGCACCTGTTGCGGTCGAAGCCCTGCGCGATTCTGGTGGCTTCCACCACCGCGCCGGCCGGCCCGGAAGACATCGTGGGTCAGGCGATGATTCGCGTGGGCGCACAGGTAGAGCGATTTTTGGCGCCGGTGGAGCCGGGAAACCTGCTGCTGCTGGCGTACAAAGACGATGTTCCAGTGGTCTCGGCTCCGGGATGCTTCCGTTCGGCCAAGACGAATGTAGTCGATATGGTATTACCTCCGCTATTGGCGCGCTACCGGGTGACTGGGTGGGAACTCGGCGGCTTGGGCCACGGCGGCCTGCTGGCGTAACGGCCTTTATTCCTTATAGGCGTCCCACAAGGGGCGCCTTTTTTTATTTGGCGGAGTAACGTCGCACAGTAACGTAACGCAGTAACGTGCCGAGCGTGGTCCCGATGCCGCGGATTTGAGTGCCGCCTTCTGCTCGCCCCGATTCACTCGGCGTAAATGCTGCGGACGAACGCGGCCACGTTCATGCTGGGCCAGTCGGCATACTTCGTTTTGAACTCAGCGCTCAGTTGCTTACCCGCGTCGTCAACCGACACGCCCTGCTTCTTCAGCGTCAGACCGCGCGTCCGAAGGTCGTCGATAAAGGCGCGCTCTTTCGAGACTAGAGACCCATCGCCGGGCGCGCTGTGGTCGGGGAGAACGTGGCGCACGGGGAGAGCCGAAATCTTGTCGAGAACGGCGATCCAGCTTGCCGGCGTTCCTCCATCGCCGTAGATGTTGGGGACGACTTTGTTCTGCACGACATCGCCCGAAACCAGCGTGCCATCGGGCTCCACAAAGGTCAGTTCATCGCCCTTGGTGTGAGCGCCGCCGAACCACAAGAGCCGGGCGGTCACGCCTCCCAGATCGATCTTCGCTTCGGCGTCGAAAATGATGTCCGGAGAACGCAGCTTGACGTCCGCCAGCAACTCCTTGTTCTGCGCCGACCGGCTGCTGAACATCTCAATCATCTCCTTACCGTGCTGTTCCATTTCCTGCTGCTGGACCGCGTTGCGAATCAGAATCGTGTTCGGGGGAAAACCCGCGTCGCCGGCCGCGTGCTCGGGATGGAAGTGCGTCGTGGTGAGGAAGAGCTTCTGATTTCCCGAGAGCTTAGCCGCGGCGCGCGCGACCGTGGCGCCGTTGCGCGGACCGAGACCGGTGTCCACCACCAGCGTGGCGCGCTCGCCAACCACGATGGCGACATTCGGGAAGCCCATGATGGCCCATACGTGATCGGAGATCTTGGTAGCGTTCTCCCCTAATACGGGCTGTGACATTTGCGCGGAGGCGTTCAGGAAGGTCAGGCCGGCCAGGGCAGCCAGTGCGTGGAAGAGCAGGTTAATTCGTGAGGGCATAGTGTCACCTTTTTACTACGATTTGTGCGATCAATCAAAGGGCTGGCTGGAGACGTACGCTGCCGGCGCGCGCGCTCTTGCGATTCGCCATATAATGACGTGCATGATCGGACGCATTCTTGTTACGGCGCTTGCGGGCGCGATTCTTCTGCTGGCCGCGGATCCCTCCGGTACCTGGACTGGCGACCAGCCGGGTCCCAACGGCAATACCTACAACATCACTTTCAAATTGAAAGCCGATGGCGGGAAGCTCACCGGAACGATGGGCGGCGACCAGTTCGAGCAGCCAATCCAGAACGGCGAGATCCACGGCGATGACATCTCGTTTACGGTTCACCTGGATTTCGGGGACGGTATCGATTTGAAGTATACCGGCAAAGTGGCGGCGGACAAAATCGATTTCAAAGTGCAGCGAAGCGGCGGCGATGCAGCGCAGCCGTTCGTTGCCATGAAGAAGCAGTAGGATACTTCGGATCGAACTTCGAGGGCGTTCCATGAGCTACCGAACCCGTCTGGCAGCGGCCGCGTTTCTGGTAATCCTGCCGGCATTGCCACAGACCACCACCAATGGCCGCGCGAAACCGCCCGCGACAGCTCCGAGCCGCGAGTGGCCCGTTTATGGAGGAAACCCCGAGGGCACGCGCTACTCGCCGTTGACGCAGATCAACCGCTCCAATGTCGGCCGGCTGCGGGTAGCATGGACGTACGAAGCGCCGGGCAGCGGCCTGCAAACTAATCCCATCGTGGTGCATGGAACGCTTTACGGCAACACGCCCGGCGGCCTGGTGATCGCGCTCGATGGCGCGACCGGAAAGCTACGCTGGTCGTGGGATTCTCACAACGCCGCGCAGAAGGTGCGCGGCATGACGTATTGGGCCGACAGCGCCGATGAGCGGATCTTTGCCGGCG
This sequence comes from Bryobacteraceae bacterium, assembly GCA_049522755.1. Classification (GTDB taxonomy): domain Bacteria; phylum Acidobacteriota; class Terriglobia; order Bryobacterales; family Bryobacteraceae; genus PALSA-243. The sequence goes on from JBEKNN010000190.1 coordinate 11,447, forward strand.
TGGGGCGATACGTATATGCGCTCAATGCCAGGACCGGTGAGACGATCGCCGCTTTCGGGAAGGATGGGCGAATCGATCTGCAGCAGGACCTCAACCGCGACCCGGAAAAAGAATCCGTCACTCTCACCAGTCCGGGCGTGATCTACAAGGATCTGTTGATCGTCGGAGGCCGCGAAAGTGAGGGTCTGCCGGCGTCCTACGGCGACATTCGCGCTTACAATACGCGCACCGGGAAGCTGCGTTGGAGCTTCCATACGATCCCGCGTCCCGGAGAGTACGGCTACGAAACCTGGCCGAAGGATGCGTGGACCTACACTGGCGCCGCTAACAATTGGGCCGGCATGACCGTCGATGGGAAACGAGGGATTGTCTATGTCCCCACGGGGTCCGCGTCAGCGGATTTCTACGGCGCCAACCGTGTGGGTGACGACCTGTTCGCCAACTGCCTGCTGGCTCTCGATGCGGCGACCGGAAAGCGGATCTGGCATTTTCAGGCGGTGAAGCACGATATCTGGGACCGCGACTTTCCATCGCCGCCGGTGCTGGTGACGGTTATGCGCGACGGCAAGGCGGTGGATGCCGTGGCCCAGACGAGCAAGCAAGGCTACGTTTATCTTTTCGATCGAGTCAGTGGGAAGCCGCTGTTTCCAATTGAGTATCGTAAGTACCCGGCCAGTACGCTAGACGGCGAAGTGGCGTCCGAGACACAGCCTCTTCCGACAAAGCCGGCGCCATACGCGCGCCAGTTGCTAACCGAAGACATGCTGACCAACCGCACTCCGGAAGCGCACCAGTGGGCGCTCGAGCAGTTCCGGACGTTTCGCAGCGAAGGGCAGTTTATCCCGCTGAGCGTCGGCAAGGAGACGGTGGTCTTTCCCGGCTTCGATGGCGGCGCGGAATGGGGCGGCGCGGCATTCGATCCGGAATCCGGGCTGCTGTTTGTGAACGCCAACGACCTGGCATGGACGTCGAGTATGGCGATAAGCACGCCCGCGGCCAGCGGACGCGAGTTGTATACCGCGCAGTGCGCCGCCTGTCACGGCGCTGACATGGCTGGAAACGGTGGCCAGGCGCCTTCGCTGAGCGGCATCAAGAGCCGGCGCACGGCGGAGCAGGTGACTGAGATCGTGCAGCAAGGGGCGGGCCGCATGCCTGGCTTTCCCGGCCTGCGCCCGGCGGCGTTGCGCGCGCTGGTGCAATACGTGATCACGGGCGATTCCAAAGAAGGGAGTGCGCCGGCCGCGCCATCGCCCTTCGATCTCAAGTATCGCTTCACCGGCTACAAGCGATTTCTCGACCCGGAAGGATACCCCGCTACCGCGCCTCCTTGGGGGACGCTCAACGCCATCAATTTGAACACCGGCGAATACGCCTGGAAGATCCCTCTCGGCGAATATCCCGATCTGGTGGCGAAAGGGCTGAAGGACACCGGCACGGAGAATTACGGCGGCCCGATCGCGACGGCTGGAGGAGTGGTGTTCATTGGGGCTACCAACTTCGACCGGAAGTTTCGCGCGTTCGACAAAGACACTGGCAAGCTATTGTGGGAAACCACCATGATGAATTCGGGGAACGCTACGCCGGCCACCTATGAAGTGAACGGACGGCAGTATGTGGTGATCGCGGCCTTCGGAGGCAAGGGGCGCAACAATGCGACGGGCAGCGGATTTGTGGCGTTTGCGCTACCGGACTGAGGAAACCTGGCGGGACGGTCGCACCAAGAGACGACACTCGTGCACTTTCCCATTGATCGTCCTGCACTGAACTTGGTTCAACTGCATCGTCATATCGACCGCATAGTACTCACTCGGATGATCGGCTGGTACCCATTTCGGCCTCAAGCCGCTCAGCGATTCCTTAGCCGCCGTATTATCGGAGCGAAGGATGATTGCGACGCGGCGAATCGGCGATGAGTAGGCTGGCTGGGACGGCGCCGCCAGGCCGCGACAAAATGAACGGCGATCTTATGGAGGCATTGTGCCGAATACTTACGTTGTGAAAGCGGGGGACACGCTCAGCGGAATTGCTCAGACGAAAGGATACAAGTCCTGGCGGGATATCTATTTTCATCCCGATAATCAGGTGTTTCGGACTAAGCGGCCCAACCCGAACCTCATCTATCCGGGAGACACTCTCGTCCTTCCCAATACGGGTCCGTCCGCGCCACCGCCGGCCGCGCCGGCTGCGCCGGGGTGGACGTTCGATCCGACTAATCCCGATCCGAGTAAGGTGAAATTGTTCTTGACCCCCGACGACCTGCTTCGCATCGATCAAATCCTGAGAGGCCCAGGACCCTGGCGCGACGATCCCTCGCGGGACATCGAGAAGGCTCTGAAGGAGCTTGGACCGGCCGCCAAGAATTCGAATAGCATAGATGACCTTGCTAAGAAGATTCAGAAGCACATGCAGATACAAGCAGGGGATTGGACTATCAAGCCGGACTTGGGGACTATCGGCAAAGGTCTGCTGCAATTACTGAAGAAGAAGTAGACGCCGGGTTCATGGTCTTATCGAAAGACCGGTTGCGCGAATGGCCGGGGCACGCCGCGTGGAGCGCATAAACGGTCCCCGGCGTCTGAGCTGAGGTCGTGTCTGCGCTCCACCCGCAATCGGCATCGGCCTCGCGCGAGAGGCGGGGATTGCTATCTACTTCCTGCCTTTGGCCTTCTTGGGCGCAGCCTTTTTCGCGGCCTTTTTCGCGGCCTTCTTAACGGCTTTCTTGGGCGCAGCCTTCTTTGCCCTAGGCGGAGGCGCGGCTTTCTTGGCCGGGACTTTCTTAGCTGCCTGTTTTGGACCAGCCTTCTTCGCGGCTGTCTTAACCGGCGCCTTCTTGGCCGATTTGACAGGCTTGGCGACTGCCTTTTTCACCGGCTTCTTGCCTGGAGGTTTGGCCGCGAGCGGTGTAGCTGCCGGGGCGGGGACTACCGGAGGCGCCGCAACATCGGGGGCATCGGACGGTGTGGCTTCTGGAGCAGGTGGCGTTTTCTCTTCAGGTTCCATGGTTTTCCTTCCTTATGGTCACGGCGGCGTCTAATCCGGGCGCCCCATTCAACGTTTGTTATATATCGTACTCCAGAAATCGACAGTTGGTTATCGAAAAGACGCCGGAATGTCTCGAACGGCGAAATAACTTTCGCTCGGTGGCGGAAAGCCCCGCGGCATGACTGTTTCGCTTTGCAGGAGTAGCGCATGCCTCTATATGCCGCCGGCGCGCACCCAGAAGCTCTCGGTCCAGCGGGCGCCCGCGGCGATGCTTTGCAGCGTCGAGTACTTTCCGTCGTGCGCCAGATTGACGCCGCTGGTGACGGCGGTCATCGGCTCGAAGCAGATGAAATCGCGCGTCTGGCCCGGCGGCGGGGCGGGCTCCCAAACCACCGCCACCGGGTATTTCGGCCCGAACATCGCCTCCACGGTGCGGCCCGCGGCTTCGATGGAAAAGTGGGCGCGGCCCAGGGAATCGCGCTCCAGGTCGATAAAGCCGTCGTCGAGAGTGCGGCCCTTGAGCGGCAGCGGCGACGGCAAATCCATCGGTTTGAACTCGCCGATGGGGATCAGCCGCTCGTCGGCCACCACCCGCTGCCGCGCCGGAATGTGCGCCGTCCATTCGTCGCGCGGAATATCGGGAATGCGGTAGTACGGATGGAAGCCGATCATCAGCGGCATGGGCTGCGAACTGAGATTGGTGACCGTCAACCGCACTTCCAGGACGCCCTCGGCCAGGCTGTAGGTCATCTCGTATTCGTGCGCGAACGGCCACTGCGCCATGAGGTCGGGCTCCTTCCAGAACTCGAGGCGGCTGGTGACGTGGGCGGAATGCGCGTCGGCGGCGGCCGCCGTCACGCGCCACAGCGGCGAGTTGCCCAGCAGGCCGTGAATCGGCAGGGCGCCGCGCACGTTGCCCAACCCAAGGTTGAAGCCGTATTTCTTGCCGTTCGCCCAGAAGCCTTGTTCGGTCATCCGGTTGGCCCACGGGGCGAGAAGCGGAATGGCGCACTGCGCGGGCCGCTGCGCGAACTCGCCCACATCGGCAAAGGGAAAATGCAGGATGTTGTGGCCGTGCACCTTCATTTCGTAAGCGAGGTTGCCGATCGATGGAACCACGGAGACTTCCACTCCGTGAGCCGCGTCGCTCAATCGCACGATGGCGACGCCGTGGTCCTCCATCTGCCGCGCCGTGTAAGGCTGGGCAGGGCTGGACGCCGTGGCCAGCAGAAAGACTGCGATACCGGTGGCTGTCATTTGCATCGGTTCCATATTATCCTGGACTGGCCCGCCAGTCTGCCCCCCAAGGACCTGCTTCGCGAATGAGGCTGGGCCGGGCTGGAGACGCGGCCTGTTATCCTAATCGAAAAGGACAGGCCAGGAGGCCTGTCCTACATGAGGTACAGCGGCGTGAATCGAAGATCGTTTCTGACTTCCGCGGCGGTAGGCGCGGCCGGGGGCGCCGCCGGTCTGCCGCCAGCCAAAGCCGCGGTCGCGAAGATGAAGATCACGCGCGTGCGCGTCTATACGCCGCCCGAGCTCAATACGCTGTTCAACCAAAGCAACATGGTGGTGACGGTGGAGACCGATGCCGGCATTGTGGGCGTGGGCGAAGGCGGCGCGGCAGACACGTTGGAGCAGTGCGCGGGCCGGCTGATCGGACAGGACCCGCATTACATCGAGCGGCTATGGCAGGATATGTCGCGCTCGTTCTTCTACCCTCCGGGCCGCGAAAAGATGCACGCGCTGGGCGCGCTCGATCTGGCGCTGTGGGACATCAAAGGCAAGGTGCAGGGACTCCCGGTACACGCGCTGCTGGGCGGGATGGTGCGCAATTACTGCGAATGCTACAACACCTCAGGCATCATTGCCGCCATCCAGCCGGGCATGAGCATTCGCGAGCGCGCGCACGCCACCATCGAAGCCGGCTACCGCGCGTTTCGCATGGGCGCCGCCGACCTGCGCGCCGGCAGCACCTATAACACCCGCGAGCGCCTGAACCAGGTCCTCAAGGATTGCGAGGAGGCGCGCGCAGGCGTGGGCGACAACGGCGATTTCTGCATCGACTTCCACCAGCGGTTCGACCTTTCCGAAGCCATCCGCGGCTGCGAGCTGATCCAGAGCCTGGCGCCGTTTTTCGTTGAAGACCCGGTGCGCACCGAGGCCTTCCAGCAGGACCTGCCGATACTCAGGCGCGCGGTCAAGGTACCTATAGCCGCGGGCGAGGAGTGGGGCAACCGGTGGGACTTCAACCACCTGGTGGAAGAGCACGACATCGACTTTCTGCGCGCCACGCTGCCGAACGTGGGCGGCATCACCGAGATGGTGAAAGTGGCGGCCATTTGCGAGACGCACTTCGTGGGAATGGTGCCGCACTTCACCGGCCCCATCGCCACGGCCGCGCTGGTGAATACGCTCGGCGCATTCAGCGGCCCGGTGCTGATGGAATACAACTTCGAGGGCCGCACCAACCCGCAGGTTCCGGTCTGCCTCGATTTCAAGCAGGGCAAGCTCTACCCCAACGACCGCCCCGGTCTGGGCGTGGAGCTGGATATGAAGCAGTTGAAGTTGATCGCCGAGATTACCGAGCCCATCCGCAACCGGCAGCTTTACTATAGGCCGGATGGATCCATCACCAACTGGTGAGAATAAGATTGGCGCCTCTGCCAATCCATTGGGCCTCAGCCGGTCTTCGAGCTCCGCCTTACCCGGCCTATGTAGACAGCATAAACCGCGATGAAGAAGCAGGTTTGGCTGAGTAGCGCGCGGATTGCGTCCACCAGCATGTGCGATAACTCCGGTGGATGTCGCCTGAGCTGTAACGCATAATAACGAGCCAGAGAATAAGTGTACGGAGTAACAGCCAGCCCGACCACGAGGAATGCCAACCAAACACCCCACGCGATTATCGTCACTTTGGTCACCACGGTGAGAAACCTCGAAGCGGGGACGTCCGCTATAGACTGATCTGTGACCTGGCGTGACAGTGCGATTAGCAGCAGGATTATCGTCAAGTCTGAAAACGCGCCCAGCAGAGTGGTGATCTTACTGATCGTTCTGGGATCGCGCGCGACGGTCAAAATGCTTGTGGCGCCTGTTTGCCAGTCGGCCGCCTTCATCGTTGACCAATACGGCCCCAGCGATGCGATCCAATTCGCCAGCCCAAAGGCGAGAATGACGCCAAGCGTGATCGAGGCTGCAACGCTCAGCAGCCGGAGACGCTTCGAGAGGCTCAGGCTACCTTCGTCGCGATACAAAGCGAAACAGAACACCGGGGTCGTCGCCGAAAAAAGATACGTCAGTGCCAGCATAGGAATGGTCCACCACCCTAGATCGGGATGCGTCGATCTGATCGCGACAATCATCCGCGTCTCATTCCATAGCGGTAGGACGAGAGCCAAAGCGCTGGCTGTGCAGGTTATGCGTGCGGCGTTCCGGACATCCGCGAGCCATGGCGTGGGCTGGACCATCGCTCCAGGGTAACCCCAAAGCCCCAAAGACTGATCGAGATTACCGAGCCCGTCCGC
>JBEKNN010000191.1:0-17888 GCA_049522755.1 Bryobacteraceae bacterium
CCAAAAGTTTGATGGCGTTTGTGGAGGACACTGTTGACCCCGGCAGCCTGATCCACACGGATGGCTGGCCGGCGTACGACTCAGCGGAGAGCAAGGGGTACCGTCATCGGGTCACCGTGCTCTCCCGTAAGAAAGAGTCGGCCTCGGAGTTTCTGCCGAGTGTCCACCGGGTCGCCTCGCTACTCAAGAGATGGCTGCTGGGCACCCACCAGGGCGCGGTAAGCGGCAAAGCACGTGCGCCAAGGATCGCTAGGAACCGCTCGCGGACGAAGTGCCACCCACGAGCCGCACGGATGCCCTGCGACCGTGCCTACGGCGCAGACTTATGGTCGCGAGATGCGCGTGCACTTCACAATATGCCAAACCGGCCAGCGCCTCTGACCACGTGGATCGACGAGCCAGGAACTCGAAGCCAAGCGCGGACGCCCACCCGAACGCGCGGCGAATGCTGTGGGCACTGTGGAAGCCGACTCGCGGCGAGCCGGATGCGGACGCAATTCACCGAATGCTTGCCGCGGCCGTGGGGCCGTGAAAACGTAAACATTTGGGAAGCAAGACCTGAGCAAACGCCAGAAACGCTATTAGCCCGACCACCACTGGGCCGCAATTCAGTCTGGTCAGCCGCCCTCCTTATATTGCAGTGTCCTCAGGGGCGTTTGAGAATCGGCATTCGCCGCCTCCAAGTTCGGATCGGCGTCTTTTGTGATGCGAGATGGAACAACAACGGAAATGCGAAACCATGGCCAGTGTCTTCGAATTGCTACATCATTGACGCCGGCGGCGCGGGCCAGGCGTGCGAGTTCGTTAGGACGAAACCCAGCCGCAACGGAGACTGGACCATCGTGGACTGTTAAAGTACTCCAGGCGAAAAGACTTCTCGTCATCGGGAGGAAATGGTAGGCCAATGGGTGACGTTCCAGATCGAGCACGATCAAGGCCTGGCGCGCAAATCCACGCAATTCCGCAATCAGTTCGATCACCTGCCGATTGGGAAAGTGATGCAGAACCGACGAGCAGAGCACGAAATCGAAAGCGTTTGGCAAGAACGGAAGCTGAAAGGCGTCGGCCACGACCCGCGGCCCCGGCGCGTTACGCAGGTGAAAGCTCCGGTGATCGAGCGAGACCACGGTCGCATTTGGAAAACGGCGCCGAATGCACTGCCCCATGTCTCCGGAGCCGGCGCCGACGTCAAGAACCGAGAACGGCTCTTGTGGGTGCGCCTGATCTTTCAACACGCGCAGTAAGGCGCGATGGCCGCCGAACCAGCGATTGATGCGCGCAATGTCGCGCAGATTCCGCTCGGCAAGCGTGGAGCCTGCAGACTCAAGCAACTCAGGTTGCAGTATGCGTCCGCACTTGCCTCTGAGGTCTATCGAACTTGTATCCGGCCCCATGCTTATGCCGCCGGCGGAAGGTTGTCTTCCCGATTCATCAGCCCGCTCCGCCGCTTCTTTGGCGGCTTAGACGGCTCAGGAGGCGTAGAGACATACGGCCTTTGGATCACCGGAACGCGGTTTGCTGTCCGCTTGGGAACCAGAAACAAACGGCTGCGGATCAACTCAACCCGCTCGCGAGCACTAACGAAGTTCTTTAGCATGAGTTTCTGATCTGTACTACCCAGCATCCAACTCGGATATTCCCAAACACCATCTCGCAGTTGTAAACGAAAATGACGATCCAATTCAGGTGACGGGCATATTCCGCCGGATACTACGGCCGCCGGGTGAAGCGCGGGAGGCTAGCTGAGCCGGAGTTTTCCTGGCGGCAGGACCGCCCGGCGTCCCTTCCACGCTCACCAGGCTGTCCTCCTCACCCCCCATTCAAGAATGTTTGGATGAGCCTAACAACCGGTTGTCCTCTAAGCTAGCGTTGGAGATGCTCGAACGTGAGTGAGTGTGATTCCGGGTAACTAACTGGGTAGCGTCTTTCAGATCTGAGTTGTGACGCGGCAGACGCGATATTGATCCTCTTAGCCGGCTCTCAGAATTGGAAATAAATAAACGGATTGGAGCCGATGGCGCCGAACAGCAGCAGCGCCAGTACCCAGCTTGCGGCCAGGAATGCGCCGATGAAACCCGGCAACGGCAGCAGTACGTAAACCCCTGAGAGCGGATGGATCGCGAAGCACGCTCGGGCCCGCTGGTAGATCGACGCGATCCGCCCGGGTGGCGGGATCTTTCGAGCGCCGCGGACGACGGCGCCGCGCCGCGCAGCGACTATGCCAATGGCGTGTCCGGCGATCACGATCGGTAGAACCATCGGCAGAGGCGAGTAAAACCACTCGATGCCGCCCGGCGACAGGCCGGCCATTTTACGCAACATGATCCCAGCCCCGCGTAAGGTCGGAGACCGGAATACTACCCAGGTGGCGCAGAGGAACAGATAAGTGGCCAGCCAGCAGCTCAGTCGAACCGTCACGGACTGGCTCGGTTCGCGCCGCAGGCGCCGCCGTCGCGCAATCCACCAGTGGTTCGCCCCCACCGCTAAACCGTGCAGTGCGCCCCAGCTCACGAAGGTCCAGCTTGCGCCGTGCCACAAACCGCCGAGCAAAGCCGTGATGGCGGCGTTGCGATATCTATGCCAGCGGCTCGAGCGCAGCCCAGGCAGCGCGAAATAGAGATAGTCTCGCAGCCAGCTATTGAGAGTCATGTGCCATCGCCGCCAGAACTCGATGGGTGACTGGGCGAGATAGGGCATGTTGAAGTTCTCCGGCAAATCGATACCGATGATCTTGGACATGCCAACGGCCATGTCGGAATAACCGGAGAAGTCGCAATAGATTTCGAGTGAGTAAGCGATCACCGCGCTCCAAACCGTGAGCGGTGAGTAGACGCCGGGGTCCGCGAAGACGGGGTCCACGAAGATGGCCATCTGGTCGGCGATCAGAAGTTTCTTCGTGAGCCCAAGGAGGATCATCTGGGAACCCACGGCGGTACGCGGCCAAGCGGGGCCCAGCGAGCGCCTCAATTGAGGCAGGAAGACCGATGCGCGGACGATGGGCCCGGCCAGCAAATCGGGAAAATAGCTTACGTACGTGGCGAAATCAAGGAAACTGCGGCAAGCCTTGAGTTCACCCCGGTACACCTCTATCAAGTAGCCGACTGCCTTGAAGGTGAAGAAGGAGATACCGAGCGGCAGGACGATCGCCAGGCGCCGCGGGACAATGCCGGCGATCACCGCGACACTCCCCACGAAAAAGTTCGCGTATTTGAAGTAGGCGAACAACAGGATATTGGAGCCAACGCCCGCCGCGAGCCAGCGCCGCCGCACCACTCTATCGTCGCTTCCCTCGGTCCCAATGGCGCAGCAATAATCGATCGCGATGGGCGCCGCCAGAACCAGCAGGTAAGGAGGGTTCCAGGTGGCGTAGAAATATGCACTCGCGATCGGGAGCAACCAGCGGCGAAAGTCGCGCGAGGGCGCCAGCCGGAGCCCCAGCAAAACAATCAGGAAAAAAACTACGAATGCAGTCGAGAGAAATGCCATGACTCAGCAATGCTATGACTCAGCTTGGCGGCCAGGAGCGGCCGGCAAAGTAGCGCCAAATTTCCTGTCCGACGATCCGGTGGCCGGTTGCGTTGAAGTGGCCCACGCCGGGGGCGGTATTGTGGAATCCGCGGCTGAGCCGCAATTGTTCGTAACGCTCTCGAGCTAATGCTTCGCGCGCGGAAAGACAGGCCACTCCCTCCTGGACGCATAATGCAAGTACCTGCTGCTCGAGTGGTTCAGCGGAACGATACTGGGTACCGAAAAACTCCGGCACGTAGACGATCAGCAGCCTTGGTCCATAGGCCCTCTTGAGACCGAGCACCGTGGCGCGAGGAACGCGAGCGGCTTCTAGCGCCAGTTGTGGATCGCGCCGGTCTGGAGGCTCGTTTGGATGGAAGATCTCTTCGCTGGGTAGTGGGTTGGACGCTCGATTCTGAATTAACCCGAAGCGCCGCCAGAGCGCGAGAGCGAGCGAAGAGCGGCCGATCTGCCGGCCCATGGTCCGGAGCTCGCCGGCGGGTTGCGGAGGACTCATGTCGATCAACCGGAAGGAATCGTCTGGGGCCACTTCCATGCGCCAATTTTGCCTCGTGGTAAGAGCATAGATACTGATATTCGGGGCGTTGAGAATCACCGCGACCCAAGCAGGATTACGGGCGCGCAGAAGCGAATCGGCGGAGGCAAGATAGGTGGGAGCGTTCGCCGAGACCCAACCGTATTGACGGACGTTGAGAGGCCGCCCAGCGGCACGGGCGAGGCGCTCGATTACCGCTCCCATGGTTTCCTGGTCACGCACTGCCTGAGCGACGACGTGGGAATCGCCGACGATCACTCCTTCGGGAGCGTCCGCCAGCGGCGCATTGCCGGTGAGACGGTTTCCATAGGAGCCCACTCCGTCCGGTTCGAAGTGCGCGACGGAGGCTCCCTCGAAGTAGCTGCGAACGGTGCGGACCGGGCCGGCAGGCTGGTTCCAACCGGCTACGAAAGGACGAAGCGTCAACTCAAATACCAGCACGGCCGCCAGGATTCCGAGCGCGCAGCGCGCCCAGGCATGGCTTCGATGAGGCCGGATCGACGGCAGCACGCGGATTTCGCGCGGAGCCGCATCATGAAAGACGTACGACTTACTTTGAGTCAACACTTTGATTACGCTCCGCCGGTTTGTACCAGTTCCCATGAGCAAGGTCAAGTCATGCACCGCCAGACTTTGATTCCTTACGACTGATTGAACGTTGGCGGGTTCGGCTAAGCCAGCCATGCAGAAATCCACGACGGTCGATGCCGTGGTCAGCTGCGGGAATATCTGTTGGGTAAAGTGAGTATGTATAACCACAAGGCGGCAACCGGTACGCAGGTGGCCTCCGGAAGTGGCGGCGGCTTCATCCGCGCCGCCGCCGCTTCTAATCCAGCATCTTCCGCCGGCAACGGGCAATCTTCTTCGCTCGCGCGGTTCTTTGTGGCGCGAAGTCGCGCACTCTACAGTAATGAAGAAAAATGCGCGGGCGCAGCATGCCTGCCACGTCCGCGCGAGGGAAGAGGCCGCGCTATCGGGCTCGGAGTTCATAGCCAGGATTGTTCTTATCCTTCGGTCTGCAACAATGCATACCGTTCCGCCCATCTAAATATTCCCGAACCCACAACATTCCTGGCGCCCGCTTCTCCTGTCATGCGACATCGCGTTGGCCAAGCCTTTATAGGAGAGAGCCGCTCCCCTCGATCGATTGACCCTGCCGGCTGGCGGAACGGACAGCGAGTGAGGGCGAGACGCCATACAGTGAGCCGGTCCAACACAGAGCCGCGCGCGTCGGCAAGGGCGTTGGCTGCTGCCGAAGGCGACGTCCGACTCGCTCCCGTACGCTGCGCCGTCCGGGGCTACAACATGCGCATAATGCTCAGTTCCGGGAAAGGTAAGCTTGGAAGGCCCGGCGGGGATATTGCCTCTCTCAACGCCGTCACCGGCAAATCTAAGGATGTGGTCGAACAACCTGAATTTAACCGGAATAAAGCCCCGGGTGAATCGGTACTAGTTATGAGGAGTAACTCTGCTTCTCAATTCAGCAAGCGCATCCACAGCTGTTACACATGCTCAACAGTTCAGTAAGCCTCTGGTTAGGCGTTATGTTCGTTCTGATCGGCGCGATCAATGTCTGGCTCATTCTGCAGGCGTCCGCCCGGGTCAGAGACGCAAGAGCCAGTACGCGATTAATTGCCGCCCATCGGATCGGCGGCTATTTCTTCATCGCGTTGTTCTGCGTGATGGGATACTTCATGTTTGCCCGGTTGGGCGACGTTGCCGGAGGCGCGCCGCCCGGCGCCATGATCCATATGACATTGGCGATGGTCCTAAGCCCTCTTCTGGTCGTGAAGGTTCTGGTGGCCCGCTATTACAAGAGCTACTATTCCTTGCTGATGCCGATCGGACTGGTAATATTCGTTCTGGCTTTCGTTCTGATCGGCATCACCGCGGGTCCAACGCTTGCTCATCATGCCAGTATGCAAACGGTCTCGCTCGCGGCCATCGATCTACCGCCCGCCGATATTGATATCAATATGGCGGCCTCGACGATGGAGAAGCACTGCTCGAAATGCCACACTCTGGACCGCATCGCCGGGACTCATAAGGACGCACGCGGTTGGCTGGCAACTGTGAACCGCATGAAGGCCCTGCCAGACTCCGGCATATCGGAAGAAGATTCCCGGATCATCGTCTCCTACCTGACTTCACAGATGGGGCCGAAAGGGCCAGCCGATGCGGCGAGTCTGGAAGTTGCAAGAGCCGTGGTGGACCAGCGCTGCGGGCGCTGCCATACTCTCGATCGCGTCTATAAAACGGCCGAATCGCCGGAAGAGTGGAGAGCCACCGTCAATCGAATGGTCGCTTTTGCCGCCGGCAGCGGCAACGCATTTCAACCCGGCGAAGACGAGCAGATCGTCACCTACTTGTCTGCTACGCAGACGCCCGATGCCGTCAATCGGCGAGATGCTCGGTCGGCCGCCGCTTCCTCCTCCGGCCGGAGCATGGTGGCGCCAAGAGCCACTGCCTCTCCCAATGAACCCGCCCCACCCAGCCGGTACGACGCCCGGACAATCGGCTTCATCGGGTTTGTTCTTTTGAGCGCGCTGACTCTTGCGGTGCGGCGGCCATCGAGAGCCCCTCTCGCCGGCGTCCGACCGGCTACGGCTGCGGCAGCGGCGCAAGCATACGCCGGGGATCCGCCCGCGCCCACTGCATCACCGGGCGGCGCCTTGATCCTGAGGTTGGCGAGCATCACGCCGCAGACCTCGGACACCAAGACGCTGCGCTTCATTGTTCCCGATGACCGGAAGCTGAACGCCCGACCCGGCCAGTTTTTCACCTTCTCTTTTCTCTTCGATGGAAAGAAAGCCATTCGCTCGTACTCCATTTGTTCATCGGCGGCAAGGTCGGGCTACGTAGAGATCACGACGAAGCGGGCAACCCAGGGATGCGTGTCGGTATTTTTGAACGATCGCGCGTCCGTGGGGATGACGGTCGAAGCCAATGGTCCTTTTGGGCGCTTCTGCTTAGAGGAAGGCAGGCACCAGAACATCGTTTTGCTTGCGGGCGGAAGCGGGATTACACCCATGATGGCGATGCTCCGCTATATGGACGATCTTTGCCTGGAAACAACCGTAAACCTTCTGTATTGCGTTCGCACCAGGGGCGACATCATTTTCGAGAGCGAGTTGGATCAATTACGAGCAAGGTTGAAGAACTTCCAGTTTCACGTTATGCTGTCGCAACCTCACGCGGGTTGGTCTGGCCCACGCGGGCATGTCAGCCGTGAATTCATCGAAAGTACGGTCAAGGATATTGCATTACGAGACTTCTTTCTTTGCGGTCCGCCGGCATTTATGGATGCCAGCCGCGCCATTCTGACCGGCCTGGGAGCGAAGCCGGAGCGTATCATGCAGGAGAGTTTCGGCGGCCCCGCTCCGAAGGGCGCGCCATCGGTTTCGTCTGCTGCCCAGACGGACGCGGCAGTTGAGTTCGCTCGGTCGGGCAAGACTTGTTTCGTGCGCAGCGGCCAGACCCTATTGGAGGCGGCGGAGGAGCATGGAGTTGGCATACCTTCATCCTGCCGTCAGGGACAGTGCGGGACCTGCAAAACGAAGTTGCTGGCAGGAAATGTGCGAATGGACGCGGAAGAAGGTCTCGACCCCGATTCGAAAGCGCGGGGCTTTGTGCTGACGTGCGTGGGTTACGCGGACGGCGCCGTGAGGTTGGATGCCTGAATAATCCGATTCACGCCAACGCCTTCGAGTTAGAGCGCGAAAACTCAGATGGCCGCGGCTTTTGGCCTAAGTTGCCGGTTCGATCAATCCTTGATCGGAATTTTTCTGATCCCCGCCATTTTCTACATGGTCGAAAAGCTCTCCGGCGCGGCTGTGCACCAGGGCGCCGAGCGCCAGGATGCCGCTATGTCCCCGCCGGAGCCCTCCCCGGGGCAGGGGGCTAGGACATGCCGCTCCGAATCTATTTCATCGTTGTGGCAGCGGCGTTGACTGGCTGCGCGGTCGGCCCAAACTATGCGCGTCCTTCCGTGGCGGTTCCCGGCAACTTTCGTGCGCCGGATCCGCTGCCTCCGCCCCAGGCCGCTTCCCTTGCGGATCTCAAATGGTTTGAAGTCTTCAAGGATGACCGTTTGCAGGAGCTGATTCGCACTCTCAACATCTATCCCTGCCGGTTCAACTCATCTGCAATCCGCCGGTAGAATAGCGCTGGGAAGTTGGGGCCGCTCTTGAGTGCCGACTCTCCACGATTTTTGAGATCATGACAGTTCTACCGAGCTACGCCAATTATGGAGCCAGACGAAACCAAGAAGGTCGTCCCTATTCGGAATCTCAAAACCGAGGAAGGCGCTGAAGAGCTTATCAATTCCGCGATGATGCGGCCCTACGTCCGACTGGCCGAAGCGGTTATAACCCACCAGGGCATTGAAGAAGCCGTCGCCGAAATTGCTGGTCTGCCCCTGGAGCAGCGTTATTTGTGGCGGGTTCTGTCGGCGCTGAAGTGGGGATTTGCCGACTTCGATAATGTCAACGTCGTCATTGATCGCAAGACACTCCGACCCGAAGACCGAGAGAAGGTTGTAGACCTGATTCAGCACCGTCCCGTGCAGTTCTGCATGTTCCTGAAGGCTCTACTGGGGGAAGAGGCGATGGAGCAAATGATGACCAATGCGATCAACATCGCAAAGAAGGTCCCATCTGTAAGCTGACCCATGACCGTCTCGCGGGCCGTCTGTTCCGCCACAGGTCTTTTCGTCAATCACCACCGGAACTCCCCTGTCGATGGCATACCGAACCGGCCCCTGACAGTCCGCTGCGTCGGCTGCTGCGACTGCAAGACCGGCGGCTTGGCCCCCTGTCCGGCCTGCCACACCAGTTCCGCAAGCCGATGCTCCAGCGGCAGTCCCCGCTCTCCTCCATTGGACGGTCCAAACGCAGCCACCGATACAACTCTTCCTTGATCATCGCGCCGTTCACCGGCCACAACCGGATGCCGTACCGCACGTGCTTTCCCTGCGGCCCAACCTCAATCGGAGACCCGCAGTGCTCGCAGATGTACGCCGCCTTCTCCGGCTCGCCACTCGGCCAGCGCAACTGTGGAAACTTGAGGGTCTGGAACTCGCGGCAAACCGGGCATGGAACCCAGTAGGACGGCGATCACTATCCTCTTGCGCCCTTTCTGGACGAGCCGCCGTCTGGCGGGTTGCCCGCGGCGTAACCACGCGAGCAGCAGACTCACAGTTAATTCGCGGGAGCTTTTTCCCACGTGTAGGGGCGGTTCATCGCGTACTTCTCGAACCAGTCCAGTTCCACGTTCATCTTGAACAGAACGTGGCGCAGTTCGGCCCATCCGTGCGGCTCTCGCGGCGCAACATAAAGGTGCGTGGGAATCCCATTGCTTTTCAAGGCGCGATACATTTCGACGGATTGCGGTTGCGGAACGCGAACGTCGTTCTGCCCTACCAGGAAAATCGTCGGCGTCTTCACTTTCCAGACATCCTTCAATGGCGAGTTGTCCCAGAAGGCGGCGATGGGCGCGTCTTTCTGCCAAGGCGTGCCGCCGAACCATGGCGTGCGGTAAGTGCGAACGTCGCTCTGGGCGTACATGGAGACCCAGTCCGCCGCTCCGGCTCCGGCGGAGGCCGCCTTGAACCGATCGGTCACGGTAATGATTTTATTGGTCATATGGCCGCCGCCGCTCCAGCCCATTTTCACCATGTGGTCTGGATCGGCAATGCCCGCCTTGATCAGATAGTCCACGCCCGTGAGCACGTCCAGGTGGGCGTTCTGGAAGTAATGCCCCACCATGTCGCGCAGGAATGCGTCGCCGTAGCCGGTGCTGCCGCGATAGTTCGGCTGCAAAACCGCATAGCCTTTGGCAGTGAGCACCGGCACGTAATTCTGGTTGCCACCGAAGCCGAATTTATCGGACGCCTGCGGGCCGCCGTGGGTCTGAACCGCGAGCGGATACCGCTTTCCTTCCTGGTAATCGATGGGATAGTAGAGCAAACCTTCGACCGTAACCCCGTCCGCGCCCTTCCATTCAATCCGTTCCTGCTTGGGCAGCTTGAATTGCCCCACGATCTTTTCGGAGATCGAAGTGACTTTTCGAGGATTGCCGCCTTCCATGATCCACACCTCGCCGGGACTGGTCATTTCATGCGACGTAAACACGTGCGCATTGGAGGGGCCGGACCTGGTCCAGGCAGTGATGGCGTGGTTTCCCTTGGTGAGTTGCTCCGGCTTGCCGCCCTGCGCCGGCACCAGGAACAATTCGCTGTGCACCCCCATGTTGGCCACGAAGTAGATCGACTTGCCATCCGCCGACCACGACGCGTTATCGATCTCGTAGGGGAGCTCGGGCATCACCACCCGCGCTGCGCCGCCGGCGGCGGATGATACGAAGAGTTTACGGTTATAGTAGGTCTCGAATTTCGGGTTGGCTTGTGACAGGAAAAGCACCTGTGAGCCATCGGGCGACAGTTCGGCGTCGTTTTCCTGAACCTGATTCCGGGTGATCTGCACGGCGTTCGATCCGTTGGCGTCCATCACCCAGACTTCGCTTTGATCGCCATCCTCGATCTGCGGCGTCGGCGCCCGATGGAAGGCGATCTTTTTCCCGTCGTCCGACAATGAAAAGGCGATCACCGAGTAATCGCCCTGCGTGATGCGGTGTTCGGCTTTGCCGGTGACGGCAACGCTCCAGAGATGCTGTTGCTTATAGTCTTCATCGAACATGAAGACATCGTCTTTCAGCTTCTCGCGCGCCTTCTGTTCGTCGGATTTGGGATCGGGAGCCCGGAAATAGATGGTCGCCCCATCGGGCGACCACTGAATGTTGGAGACAGCCGTGGCATGCGTGGTGACCTGGCGCGCTTCTCCGCCCGCCGTGCCAATCAGAAATACCTGGCTCACGGCCTCCGGCTCGGCGCCGCGCTTGGCGATGAACGCGATGCTGTTGCCATCCGGCGAATAGCGCGGAGTGTTCTCGCCATCGGCCCCGCTGGTCATTTGCATCAGGCCAGTGCCATCGGCGTTGACCCTCCAGAGGTGGGAGATCCTGCGATCGGCCTTCCAATCCGCATCCGATTGGACGAACACGATCTGGCGCTTGTTCGGGGAAAGCTGCGGATCGCTGATCTGCGGCAAGTTGATCATATCGACCAGCGACATCGGCCGGGTAGCCTGCGCCAGCAAGGCGCACGCGCCAGCGGCCCAAAGAGAAATTCCGGCTCCTAAAGTTCGGGTAAATAGCTGCATGTGAGTTCCTTTGGCGCTTCGCGGGACGAACCTATTTTTTCACATCCTTCTTGTCATCTGCCGAGCTCTCATACACGGAGTTGAACTTCTCCTTCTCCTGATCGCGGTCGATGTAAGGGATGCCTTTCTGCATCCATTCCGGCTCCGGCGCGCCTTTCAGGAAATGATCGAAGTACTGTTGCAGCCGAACCGTATAATCCTTCTGGTTGGGACGGCGATTGATATGGTGAGGCTCGCCGTTGTAGTCGAAGAGATAGACTTCCTTGCCGAGGCGCCGCATCGCCAGGAATAACTCCAAGCCCTGGTACCAGGGCACCGCGTCATCGGCGTCGTTCTGCAGAATCAGCAGCGGCGTGGTCACCCGATCCACCATGAAGATCGGCGAGTTCTCAATGAATCGCAAGGGGTACTCCCAGATGGTTCCACCAATCCGGCTCTGGGTCTTCTCATATTGGAACTGGCGCGGCAGGCCGGTGCCCCAGCGAATTCCATCGTACGCGCTGATCATGTTGGCCACCGGCGCCCCCGCCTCCGCCGCCTTGAAGACGTTGGTTTGCGTCAGCATGTACGCGGTCTGATATCCGCCCCAACTGTGGCCCTGAATGCCGATGGCTTCGCGATTGACGAAGCCCTTATCCACCACGGCCTGGATGGCCGGCAGGACGCATTTCAGGGCGCTCTGTCCCGGATGTCCGGTAGTGTAGACGATGTCCGGCGTCAACACCAGATATCCGTTGCTCACATAGTACGCGATATTGATGGAGTGCCCGGGCGCGGGCCGCACGAACGTATTCACATTTTGCGACAGCCGCTCATAAAGATAGATCATCATCGGATACTTCTTCGACGCGTCGAAGTTTTCGGGCTTATACAACGCCGCTTCCAGCAGCACGCCATCGGCATTGCGGTAATGCATCAGCTCGCCCGTTCCGAAGAGGATCTGCTGCTTCTGCGGATTTGCTTCCGTCACCTTCTTCAGCGTGCGGAACGATGAGTCGGTGAGGTGAATATCGGGCTCGTCATGAAACGTGGTAGCAGTGACCATGACGACGTCGGCATCCTTGGCTTTGCCAAGAACCCGGTAATTCTTGGGTCCCATGAGCAATTTGCGCGGCTGCTCGCTGAAGCTGGTCATGGAATAAAATCCGGAATCGCGCGTTTCCAGATTCTCGGCGCGAAGCAGCAGCGGTTTCGACGTGTCGATGCCGCGCTCCTCGTCCGGCGTGTCTGCATCGAGCCGCATCACGCGGAACTGGAGTCCGGACGCGCGACCATCGGTCAGCTTCCGCGCGGGCATGCCATTGGGCGAAACGGCCCAGATGTCGTACCGGTCGTACACCAGCGCCCATTTCCCGTCCTTGGTCCAACCGCCCGCACCGTATGACGTGGGATCCTCCGGCGTGTCTTCATCTTCGTTGTGGACAGCTACCCCGAGCTGCGATGTAAGGCTCGTGGTCTTGCCATCCGCCACGTTAAACGACCACCACTGTTTGTCTCTGAAGGCGAGCAGGTGGGACCCATCCGGCGATAACTGCGCGCCGCCGTTTCCGCCACGGCCGCCGCCTCCGCGTCCGCCACCGACCGCGCCGCGATACTGCTTGAGCGCGAGATGGCGTGCGCCGGTAGCCGTATCGACCACATAGACATCGTTATAGTTGCCGTCATAATCGACCATGTGCCGATACGCGCGATCGTCCGTGCCGAGCGCCAAACGGCCGTCGTCACTCGGAAATACGCCGGCCATAGTGGGATCGGAGATCTGCACGAATTTCCTGTCCGTCAGGCTGTAGACCGCGCGATAAGAGCGTGAGCGTTCCTGGGCCGCGCGTACCTTCTGCATCGGCTGTACAAGGTCGTCCTTCCAGCTCCACAGATCGGCTTGGACCTTGTCATCCGAAGGCACGGGGACAGGAGGGGACGGTTCTTTTTCCAGCGCGGCAATCGCCTCGATGGGCGCACAGCTCAGAAACAAACGGGAGCCGTCGCGCGAAAAATCCATCGCGCCGCGATCCAGAATTCCATAGCCGGTGCGGAATCCCGCGGTGGCCGTCGAGACAATTTCCACCGGGGCGCCGCTGCGGTCCCAAAGATAGGCCTTGTATTTCGCGGGCTTCGAAGCTTGGTCGTCGCGGTCGCTCAGGAAGGCCAAATGATGCTCCGCCAAATCCCAGGTGAGCTTGGTGTACTGGCCTTTACCGGATAGAAGCGCGGCAGGCGCTGCATCGGGTCCCTGGTACGATCCGGGTATCACCGCATAGACGCCATTGGTCTGCTCCGTCCTGGATGCGACCGCATACAGCAGGGTCTTCGAATCCTTGGCCATCGAAAACTCGACTACGTCGGCGAACGTGCGCTCCTGAGCCGAGCGCAGATCGCGCAGCACCAGATCCGATCCAAATTTACTACGCCTTACCCGGCCTGCCGCGGCGCCGCCACGGCCCTGAAAATCCTGGTCTCCATCATTTTCCGTGGAAGCGCCTCCTGCCGCCGGCTTCGGGCCGCGCAGATACGCGACGAAGCTGTCGCCCAGTTCCGCCGTTTGAAAGCTGGCGACATCGGCGACGCGCGTGGCATTGAGCGTGGCGAGATTGACGACGATCATGCCGTTCCGCGGCATCTCATCCGGCCGCTTGCGCTCTTTCTTAGCCTTGTCGGTTTCGGCTTTGGGCGGGAAGGAGCTAGCCACCGCGAAGGCACTGTCATGCGTGAACACAATGCGGATGCCGCGCACCGCGAGCGGCCCTTCCGTCGGCTCTTCGCCGCTGTTTTCAGCGGCCGGCGGCGCAGTGCCGCAGGGTTCCCGCAGTTCTTTGCCCGTGGTGAGATTGCGGACCACCAACTCACCGTCGCCCTCTTCAGGGAATAGCGAATAGGCAAGAAACTTGCCGTCGCGCGACAACACCTGGTTCTGGAGGGTGCGCCAACCATCGTAATCGCGATGGTTGAGAGGGCGTTTGGGGCCAGTTTGCGCAAGGGCGCAAACTGCCACTGCCAGTATCAGGCACGGGTGAAAGACTCGAAACGTTCGCATGACAATACCTCTCTGACTTCCTTGGCTTTGGGGGCCGAGGAGATTCTACCAGTTCAGGCGCCCGGCGATCACGATGATGCGATTGTTGTTCGCACTGCCCGCGCCGGTGTAACGCCCGAACGTAGCATCATCGATGCTGGTGTCGATTGTGGCGTTGGAAAAATCGGGATGGTTGGTGGAGTTGAGCCAGTCGGTCCGAATCTCGAAATTGAATCGTTCCGTGATCCGGAACTGCTTGGTCAAACTGACGTCCAGATCGAAAAAGTTTGGAGTGGTGAAGAAAGTCTGCGCCAAATTGCCAAGCGTCCCGGGCAACGGATTTTCCAGGATCACGCCACCCGGCCCCTTTTGAGCAAGTAAGGTGCTCTGGGCGGCCAGAGATGGCGTGAGCAGGCTGATACTTGGATCGCGCATCTGCGTCCAATTACAGAAATAGCAGGCCCCGGCGCCATTAAACTGAAGTTGTCCGGTGCTCTTTGGCAGCGGTCCGGTCACGTTGGGCGTTTGGCCGGTGGTGAACTGGTCGAACGTCGATACCGGCGCCGTGACTGTGAACGGCACACCCGAAGTGTACGTCAGAATGGCGCTGACCTTCCAGCCGCCCAGGATTCCGTCCACCAGGCGATTGGCGTTTTTCATCAGCGTCCTGCCGTGGCCGAAGGGCAGCTCGTAAATCCCGTTGCTCTTGAAGACGCTGGTGCGGTTGAACGTCATGATCCGATGGTCCAAGCTGCGGTCTTCGGGATCGCGGTAATTATTCTGGTAAACCTGCGTGCTGCCAAGCTCATACTCGCCCAGCGCTTTGCTCCAGACATAGCTGCCCTGGTAAACCCAGCCGTGCCCGAAGCGCTTCTCATAATCCACCTGCAACGCGTTGTAAGTCGAATTGCCGTAGTTCCCGACCAGCCAAACGTTGGCGAACTGCGGGTTGGTGACGAAAAAATTCTGGGGAAGACCCGCCTTGGCGAGCAGACCGCCATTGACATTGGTCCCCAGCGCCGTGGTGTTGATGTAGTTGGCGAACGCCCCGACATTGTTATTCGCCAGGTACGATTCCATGGTTGAATTGGACCGGGCATAATCGGAGCCCCGCACTGTAGTGCCGTTGACCACGCCTTGACCGGGCACTGTAAGGCCGTTGAAGAGCTGGTCGAAAAGCGGCGCTTCCCCACCCGCCGCCGTAGTTTGGAAAGCACTGAGAAAACCGTTGCTGCCGATCACGTCCGAATTGAGATTCTCGCCTTGCAACAGCTTCGTCCCCTTGGTGCCTACGTAACGCACGCTGAGGAACGAATCCCTGGTGATCTGCCGCTGCACCGATACGTTCCAGTTCTGATAATACTGATTGCGGAGTCCGGTATCGAAAACGTTCAGTGTCTGCGTACGATCCGTCAGCGGCACGGGGGTCAAATAGTTTGCCCCAGGCCCGGCGAGCGAAAGCACTGCGCCGGGATTGTATGGCACGCCTACGTTGGTCAGATTCAAGAGACCGCCGGATGAAAACGTTTGGGTCGCGTTCAGCCCTGGATTGCTGCCGACTTCCGTATCGGCGTTGCGCAGCGAGTTGCGATCCGAAGACATGGCGTAGCCGAGACGGAAGACCGTTTTGTTATCTTTGAAAGGCGCCCAGCTTAGCCCCGCGCCCGGTAGGAACGTGTCGTACTGCGGCCTGTATATGGGTGTGTTTGGGTTTTGCGAACCCGGCCCCACCAATTCGAGCTCGGTAATGGACCCTGCGGATGCTCCCGGCTGAAAGGCCTGGGCATAGGAAGTGCCGCTGATGCCGAACGCGCCCGCCGATCCGCCTACGGGAATGACCGCCTTTCCGTTGGGCTCGAAGGGCGGGCTGTAGTATTCATATCGAATTCCGAGATTCAGCGTGAGGTTCCGGCTGACCTTCCAGTCGTCCTTGAAAAACCCGTTGTACTCATGCTGCCGCCAGTCGCGCCGGTCGTCCTCGCCGGGGATGTAACCCGGATTCTTGCCGCCGGCCGAATTGAACTCTTGCTCCCAACCGCTCAGCGATCCGGAAAGATCGCCGAGAATGTTCTGCGCCAGCGTCAAATTCGAGCCGATACCGGGGATGGTGCTGATGTTCGCAAACGGAACGCTGCCCGCGCCGGTATTCGCGCCGGGAATCAGGTAAAACGAGTTATAGCCGTTGGAGCTGTCGCGAATCATCTGAACGCCGCCTTTGAGGGCGTGGCGCCCTCTCAGCCAGGTGGCGGTGTCGCCGTATTGGTAGACCGGCGAGGTGCGGCCCTGCGGCGCATTGTTCGACGTATATTCATTACTGATGCTCGAGAAAGTGAAGAAAAACGGCTGCGAGCCGATGTGCGGCAGAACAGAATCCTCATTGGAATAAAACGGCCCCGTGTAGCCGGCCTCGAAGTAGTTTAGGCCCAGCCGGAGCTCGTTCAACAGATTCGGGCGAATGGTGGTGGTGGCGGAGAAAGTGTAAAGGTAGTTCTTGCTTCGGGCAGAGTCCGTCGGCTGATCCGGGAAAACCTGGCCCCTGTAGCCGTTGAACGAAGTAACATCGCGGATCTGCGAGGAAAATGCGAGACGCGTGTTCTGCGTCAGGATGTGATCCACGCGCGTGTTATACAAATTGAAATTACTGGTGCCCGGTTCTTGCCAATAATATCCGCCCGTATTCAGACCGTCGCCTATCAGGTAGTTATTGGGCAGCGGGACATCCTTCATAGCGATGGCGACATTGCCCGTCGGATCGGGGCCCGGTCGATTGGGATCGCGGCCGAAGAGGCTCACGGTCTGCAGCGGACCGGTAGCGGCGGAGGGTTGGACCGGGTTGCCCTGAATGTTCACGGTCGGCACAGCGGCTGCCGCGTTTCCGTTTAGTACGCCCGGAAAGTACCGGAAAATGCCCTGCCGCGCGTCCGCGGTCCAGACAGTTTCATTCTCAGAAGTGTTGGTGGTTTGCCGCTGGCCTTCGTAGAGGAAGAATATAAAGGTCCGGTTCTTAATGATGGGAGCGCCGACTCGGGCGCCGAACTGGTTGCGGATGAGAAAATTGCGCGGAGTGCCTTGTTGATTGTTGAACCAAGTGTTCGCGCTGAGCGCGGTCACGCGATTCTCCTCAAAAGCGCTGCCGTGTATTTCATTGGTGCCCGAGCGCGAGATCATCTGGACCTGCGACATCCCGCGGCCGAACTCCGCATCGACAGGAGCGGTGCTGACGCGGAACTCGGAGATCAGGTCGACGCTGCTGGTGACCGTGGTGTTGCCGCTGTTCCATCCGCCATTGTACCGGGCCTCCTGAATATTGATGCCATCGAGGGTAACGTTCTGCGATTGCGACCGCACGCCGTTAAAATTGTCGCCGACCACGCCCGGCTGCAGGGCGATCAGCGAGCCGGCGTCCAGATTTTGCAGCGGCAGATCCTGGACGCGTTGCAGCGTAACAACGTTGCTCACCGAGCTGTTCACTGCCTCCAGCGGACTGCTGACGGCTTCGACCGTGACCGTCTCGGACGCGGTGCCCACCTCGAGTTTCAGGTCCACGCTGATTCTCGATCCGACATCGAGTTGAACGTGATCTTCGAGGGCCTTGCGG
>JBEKNN010000192.1:0-17862 GCA_049522755.1 Bryobacteraceae bacterium
TTTTCCGCCCGCTGACACGTCTCGCGTACGAGCCGGCTTGGGTTTGCGCTCGAACTTCTTGGAACGGCGTACGGGACTGCACATGGGCCCGTGATCTGCATATACCAAAGTGAGGACGTTGAGCCCACTATGAAAACCCCGGTATTGATTTTATTGGCGTTCGGATCGCTATTCGCGCAAGTTCCGAACCCTACTCAGAACCAACAGACACCCGTTGTGACGGGCCAGCCGATGCCGGTTTTTCGCGTCACGGTTGTCTCGCGCACAATTAAGGCTGTCAACTACCACCACAGGACTGGCACGACGCATATCGATTTTCGCGGCACGGCGTTGATGCCCGCAGCCCACGGCGAAGCCAGCGTAGGCAGCCAGATGGGGTCTACCAAAATCGAGACTTCCCTGCAACATATGACGCCGGCCAATCAGTTTGGTCCGGAATATATGACGTACGTACTATGGGGCATTACCCCGGAAGGGCGCGCCAACAATCTTGGCGAGGTGGTGCTGGAAGGCGACCACGCCAAGCTGCTCTCCACGACCGATCTGCAGACATTCGGTTTGATGGTGACCGCCGAGCCTTACTTCGCGGTGACGCAGCCGAGCGACGTAGTGGTGGCCGAAAACTTCATGCGCAACGACACCAGCGGCACCATTGAACAGGTCGATGCGAAGTTTGAGCTGCTGCAACGCGGCCAGTATGTGATGGACCGCGCCGATTACCAGCCCGTCAAGATCAACCCCAAGGGACCGCTGCAATTGAGCGAGGCCGAAAACGCGGTGGAGATTGCACGGTTGGCCGGCGCCGAGAAGTACGCCGCCGATTCGTTCAACAAAGCCACCATCGACCTCCAAAACGCCGAGGGCTTCTTGAACGGCAAGAGCCACGACCGCAAGGAATCGGAAACCAACGCGCGTGAAGCGGCGCAGATGGCGGAAGACGCGCGCATCATCACCTTCCGCAAGATCCAGGCCGAGCAGTTGGCTAACGAGCGCGCCGATGCCGCGGCCCGCGAAGCCGCCGCTCAGCAACAGACGCAAGCGGCTGAGCAGCAGACGCAATTGGAACAGCAACGCCGCGCGCAAGCCGAGGCCGATCGACAGGCTGCGGAACAGGCCAAATCGGCAGCCGATCAGGCTCGCATGCAGGCAGACCAAGCCCGTGTACTAGCCGAGCAGGCCACTGTGCAAGCTACCCAGGAGCGGGCCGCGGCGGATGCCGCTAAAGCCGCCGCTCTGGCGCAGCAGCAGGCAGCGCAAGCCGACGCCGACCGGGCCCGCGAAGCCGCGCACCTCTCCGATCAGCAGCGCGAGCAAGCCGAAGCCGAAAAGACGGCGCTTCGAGAACGGCTGCGCCAGCAACTCAACCTGATCCTGGAAACGCGCGAGACCCAGCGGGGCCTGATTGTGAATATTAACGACGTGCTCTTCGACACTGCCCAATACTCGCTGAAGCCCGGCGCGCGGGAGAAGCTGGCGAAGGTCTCCGGAATCATCCTGGCTTATCCGGGATTGAAGATCCAACTGGAAGGTCACACCGATAGCGTGGGAAGCGACGACTACAATTTAAAGCTCTCGCAGGAACGTGGGGATTCGGTCCGCGCGTACCTGGTAAGCCAAGGCGTTCCCGCGGATTCGGTGACTGCTATCGGACTCGGCAAGGCCGACCCGGTAGCGACTAACGACAATGCAGCCGGACGTCAGCAAAACCGGCGCGTGGATATGGTGGTATCGGGCGCGCCCATCGGTGTAGGTTCGCTCAGTCCGCAGCAATAAAGAAGGTAGGTATGCTTTAGCTTGCCCGTCGGGGCCGCTTTCGCGGCCGCCAGGCGATGGCAAGCTAAAGCATACCGCACTGCCCCACTTCGACTGTCACAAACCTCCAAACAATATCAATAACTTAAAGGTAAGCGGCCGCGCCATTACTTCAAAGTCATGGTCACTCGCGGCTGACTGGACGCTGCGCCGAACGAAACCAGCACCGGTACAGAGCTGCTCGCGGCGATACCCGCAGGCACAGTGACATTGATCTGCAACAGACCGGGCACGGACCCGATCGGCGCCAGCGCCGCTTGTACCACAGCCGTCTGACCGCCGATGGTTACCGCGACCGCGGCCGCAGGCGTCTCCGTCCCGGCAACTAATTGCGTTTCATCGGGCGCTGCCGTGCATGTGCTGGTGGGAGTGCTTACGCAAGTAATCACGCCAAAGCCGGTCGCATAAATCACCACGATGGACCCCGCAGTGGCTGCATTGGTGGCGGTGTTTACCGTGTAATTTCCGGTCGTCGAATTGAAATTCAAAATCGCGCCTTGTCCCACGCCGGAAGCGTCAAGAGTAAATATGCCGGGGTCGGTGTCCACCACGTTCACGCTGAAGGGGGTGGATGCGGTTCCGCCATACGTCAGGACCAGATTCACCGCGTTTCCACTTTGGGCCGCGAGGGCATAGGGCACAATGCAACTCACCTGCGTCGCGCTGGTATAGAGCAGCGGCGCGGCGGCCCCGTTGATAGTGACGGTAGTGGATGGCGCCGCGGCCGGCAGCGCTACGGGCAACGGATTGGTTCCCGGGAATGGGACGAGCGCCGCTGGGCCAAGCCCGACTCCATAAATGGTCACAATGCCGCCCGGTGAAACGACGGACATGTTAGCGCTGGCGCCGTTGGTCACCGCCCAGAGCTGCGGTCCGGGACCGTACGCCGAGAACGCCGCCGGGGAGGACGCCGCTGCGGCTGTAGGCGTACTGACGACGATTGGGAGAGTGCCCGCGGTGGTCAACAGCGCAGCGGGAATGGTGGCCAGCAGGGTGGTGGAGCCAACCAGCGTTTTCGTCAGGATGGTGGCGCCGATGGAGACAATGGATGTCGAGAAGAAGTTCGTACCGGTGATGGTTACGACCGTGGCGGCCGAGCCGGCGAGCACGCCGGGCGGCCAGATTCCGCCAGCGGCGATAGTGGGCGCGGCGGCCGCGACGCTGAGAGTGACGCTCACTGCCACGCTCTTATTGGCCGCATTGGAAGAGGAAAAGGCGATCTGTCCGGTATAGGCGCCGGGCGCCAGACCCGCCGGATTGACGGACACATTAATGGTTCCCGGAAGCCCTACCAATGAGATACTGCCGGTGGGCGAAGCTTGCAGCCAGGTTCCCCCGGTGATGGCAATGGATACCGTGAGCGCGCCGCCGCTGGTCAGCAGCTCAATCGGCTGCGTTGCGGGCGCCGCGGATCCGGTGACGTAATTGAAGCCGATCGTATTGGTGCTGGCCGTCAGCGTGGCGGGCGCATTCCCCACTTCCAGAGTTACAGGTATGGTATGCACAGGCGTGGCGGCCGCCGCGGAGTTGACGGTGATGATGCCGGTGTAGCTTCCGCCAGGCAAACTCGTCGGGTTGACGTATACGTTCAAGGTGGCGCTGGTTGTGCCGGAGACCTCCGATACGCTCAGCCACTCCGCCGCGTAAGGAAACGGTCCGGTAATGGCAATGGTAAAGCTTAAAGCGGCGCCGGTGCTCTTGATCTGAAGCGCCTGCGCCACGGGCAAGGCTGCGCCGGCGGTGTATTTGAAATCGAGCGTGGCCGGCGTGATGGCGAGATCGGGAGTAGCGGCCTGCACGAGGCTCGCGCACGAAAGCGCCATCAAAGCGGAAAAGAGAAGTTGATAGGACCGTGACGCGTGTCTCATTCAACTGACATATCGGCCGGACGGCGGAAAACTTTATGCCGGCAAATGTCGCCTCCATTGGCCGTGCGTCCGACGATTCGAATCGCGTTGACCGGCGGCGACAGGCAGAGGCCGGATCGTGCGCCTGCCGTCTCCATCCCGCCACCCAGTTAGTGGCAGAGCGTTCCGTTCAGGTAGAACGCAGCCGGCGTAGTGTTCGTGCCGCTATAGCTGCCGTTGAAGCCTATGCCGCCGATCGTCGCACCCGCCGCGATCGCGGAGTCATAGCTGAGGTTGGTCAGGGACGCATTGGCGCCGGTCTGCGAATAGTTGGCATCCCACACCTGCGTGATCTGCTGGTTGCCCGCCCACGCCCAGGTCAGGTTCCAGCCGTTGATCGCCGTCGTCCCCGTATTCTGGATCGTCAGGGCCGTGCCGAAGCCGACGTTCCACTGCGTCGTTACGCTGTACGCTACGTGGCAACCGCCGGCCGATTGCGTAGTGGCGCTCGCCTGGTTCGATCCGGCCGATTCGCCGCCGGCGTTCACCGCGGTGACCACGTAGAAGTGCGTGCTGGAGGCCGCCAGCCCGGTGTGTGCGAACGAGGTGGCCGACACTCCCGCAGCGATGCGATTGCCCGAGCCAGGGGTGAAGCCCGACGTGGCGCTTGAGTAGACGTTATATGTCACACCCGAGGTCGCACTCGCGGTCCAGCTCAAATTGATCTGGCTGGCGGAGGCTGCTGTCGCCGTGAGGCTCGAAGCAGGTCCGGGCAGCGCCGCACTAATCGTCTCCGTCAAGGCGCTCGAAGTGCTGGTGTTGTAGTTGCCATCGCCGCTATAGACGGCGGTGATCGACTGGCTGCCCACCGCCAGCGTGGCCGTCGCAAGAGCGCCGGTTCCGCCCGCGATGGTGACGCTTCCCAGCACCGTGCTACCGTCTTTGAACTGTACCGTTCCGGTCGCGGCGCTCGGAGTGACAGTCGCTGTGAAGGTCACCGCCTGGCCAGAGACTGCCGGATTCAGCGATGAAGTCACAGTTACCGTCGAATTAGCTTTGGAAACGGTCACTACCACGGCGGCCGAAGTGCTTGCGACGTTGTTGCCGTCGCCGCTGTAGACCGCCGTGAGTGTATGACTCCCCACCGCCAGGCTCGACGCCGTCAGCACCGCCGTGCCGCTACTGAGGCTGACAGAGCCGATCGCGGCGCCGCCGTCCAGGAACTGCACCGTTCCGGTAGCCGTTGCCGGCGCGACAGATGCAGTAAGCTGAACCGTCTGGCCAAGCACGATCGACGCATCGTTGGCAGAGAGCGCGGTAGTCGTAGACGCCTTCACCGTCTGTGTGAGGGCCGCCGATGAAGCGCCGCCGTAGTTGCCGTCGCCGCTGTAGACGGCGGTGATCGACTGGCTGCCCACCGCCAGCGTGGCCGTCGCAAACGCGCCGGTCCCACCCGCGATGGTGACGCTTCCCAGCACCGTGCTACCGTCTTTGAACTGTACCGTCCCGGTCGCGGCGCTCGGAGTGGCGGTCGCTGTGAAGGTCACCACCTGCCCACTGACCGCCGGATTCAGCGATGAAGTCACGGTTACTGTCGAATTAGCTTTGGAGACGGTCACTGACACGGCAGCCGAAGTGCTTGCGACGTTGTTGCCGTCGCCGCTGTAGACCGCGGTGAGACTGTGACTCCCCACTGCCAGGCTCGACGCCGTCAGCACCGCCGTGCCGCTACTGAGGCTGACAGAGCCGATAGCGGATCCGCCATCCGGGAACTGCACCGTTCCGGTAGCCGTTGCCGGCGCGACAGATGCAGTAAGCTGAACCGTCTGGCCAAGCACGATCGACGCATCGTTGGCAGAGAGCGCGGTAGTCGTAGACGCCTTCACCGTCTGTGGGAAGATCGGCGACGAAGCGCTATTGTAATTGCCATCGCCGCTGTAGGATGCCGTGATGCTGTGGGCGCCCGCGCTCAGCGACGAAGTACTCAGGGTCGCCACGCCTCCGCCGATCGTGACCGTTCCCAATGTCGTAGCTCCATCCAGGAACTGTACCGTCCCGGTGGCCGATACCGGCAAGAGAGTCGCCGCGAAAGTCACGGACTGTCCGGAGACCGATGGGGTCAGGGACGACGTCACCGCCAGAGTTGGGGAAGCCTTGCCCACAGTGAGGTTCATGGTCGCTGAAGTGGTAATGCCGTAGTTGGCATCGCCGCTATAAGCCGCGCTGAGAAGGTGCGCGCGGTGGACAATGTGGAGATGGGGAAGCTGGCCGCGCCGCCGATCACTGGTACGCTCCCGAGTGCGGTGGTTCCATCCAGGAATTGTACGGTCCCGGTAGCTGCGCTGGGCGTCACCCAAGACAGAAGCGTCTCCTGCTGTCCGTAGACCAACGGATAGACATGAGCGCAAAGGTGGCGCTGGATGCAGTCTTCACGGTTTGCGACATCGCGGCGCTGGTAGTGCCGGCGTAGTTTCCGTCGCCGCTGTATTGGGCGGTGATCGAGTGGCTGCCGGCCGCCAGCGAGCTGTTCATCACATAGGCCGCGCTGTTGACCACGGTGGCCGTCCCGACGACCGTGGTTCCATCTAGAAATTGCATGCTACCGGTAGCGGCCGCCGGGGAAAGGGTTGAGGTGAGGGAAATGGTTTGCCCGGCCGTCGAGGGATTGACGGAGCTTAACACGGCGACGCCGGAAGCCGCTTTGTTCACTGTCTGCACCCACACGGTGGACGAAGTGGCAAGGTAGATACCATCGCCGTTGTAAGAAGCCTGAATCGGATGGCTGCCCACGGCCAGGCACGGCATGGTGAGGCTGGCAATACCGTTAGCAATGGTGGCCGCGCCGATCGGGGCCGATCCATCGGCGAACTGCACGGTTCCGCTGGCGGCGGAGGGCGTCACTGAAGCGGTGAATGTAACCGGCTGCCCCCAGGTGGACGCCGCGCCCGGCGAAGTCAGCGATAGCGTGGTTGGCGCCTGAATGGTCTGAGTCAGAACCGCGGAGCTGGCGGAGTTCAGGTTGCCGTCACCCACGCAGACGGCGGTGATGGAGTGCGCACCCGGGCTCAACGATGCCGTGCTGAATGAGACTGCGGGGTTCCCGTAAGCGACCGTGCCAAGCACGGTCTGGCCGTCCAGGAATTGTACGTTGACGCCGTTCGAGCCCGGAGTAATGGTGGCTACGAAAGTCACTGACAAAGTCGCCTGCGCGGGATTGAGATTGGAAGTGAGAACGACCGACGGAATAGCTTTTGTGACGGTCTGCACCACTGCGGCGGACGTGCTGCCGGAATCCGCGGCGTCGCCCGAGTAGACCGCCGTCATGGTGTGGCTGCCGGCGATCGCGGTGGATATTCCCATAACTGCGCTCCCACCCGATAACGGAGTAGTGGCCAACGCCGCGCCGCCATCCAGAAACTGCACGCTGCCCGTCGCCGACGCCGGCGACACCGACGCCGTCCACGTGACGGACTGCCCGTATGCCGATGGCGACATACTGGTGGTCAGACTGGTAGTAGTGACGATGGCACTCACCGTCTCGCTGAGGTTTGCGGAGACGGCCGCCGAGTAGTTGCTGTCGCCGAAGTAGATTGCAGCCAGACTGTGCGTTCCGCTGGCGCTGAATGAAGCCGTGAATTGCACGGCGCCGTTCACCAGGGGATTCGGTTGCCAGCACGTTTCCGTTATCGTTCAGTTGCACGGAACCGGTGGGCGGGGTGGAGGAACCGGCGGGAGGCGTCACGGTAACCGCGAACGTAACGCTCGTATTCACGGGGACGGCGTACCGATTTGTGAACAGACTCAACACCGGCGTCGGCTCTTGCGTCCCCAGGGTCACGCTGAGCGGGACCTGCGGCGAACCGGAGCCGTTAAAACTCGAATCACCGCTGTAGTACGCCACAATCTGGTGGGCGCCGACGTATTGCGGAACGGCCGTCAGAAACGCGCTGCCGCCGCTCACCGGCACGCTGCCGAGCACGCTGGGGTTTATGGTAGTGTCAACAAACGTGACGGAGCCGGTGGCACGCCGCTGGTTCCGATTGGCGACACGGTTGCGGTGTAAGACACGGGTTGCCCGGTAGGGGACGTCGCAACACTGGCGGTGACGACGGTGTTGGTATAAGGATACGGCGAAGGCAGGTAAACGCGCCGCACGCGGCAGTCCATAACATCCGAGAGAATCAGGTTGCCGTTGCTCGTCAGGGCCGCGCCGAACGGGCCATCGAGTGTTGCGATGCTGGCGGGCCGTTGTCTCCGGCCCCAGCGAGGCAGCCGGATCCGGCGCCACCGCCGCTGTTGCCGCTCGATTCTTCCTTTTCCTGTGCGCCGCTACCGTTGCCGGCCACCGTAGTGATCAAAGAGGTGACGCCGTCCACGCGGCGAATGCGCCCGCTGCCATCGGCGAAATAGTAGTTGCCGGCGGAATCGATGGCTACATTGGCGAGGCTCTTTCCGATGCCTGCGCTGGTCGCGGTAACACCATCTCCGGTGAAATTCGCGCTGCCGCTGCCGGCGAAGGTGGTGAGAATGCCCGTGACGGAATCGACGCGCCGGATACTGGCGCTGCCGAATTCGTAGACCAGAAGGTTGCCGGAACGATCGACGCTCACACCGAGGGGCGGGGACAGGGAGGCGGAAGCCGCGGCAGCGCCGTCGGGGCTGATGCCGATGGCGCCATTACCGGCCACCGTCGTGATGACGGCGGACTGCGCGTCCACACGGCGGATGCGAGCGTTGCCGGAGTCGGCGATGAACAGGTTGCCCGCCTGGTCGAGAGCCATGGCAGTGGGCGCTCGCAGGGAGGCCGTTACGGCCAACCCGCCGTCGCCGCTGTACGCCGCGGTTCCGTTGCCGGCCACAGTGGTGATGACGCCCGTCAGGGAATCAACGCGGCGAACCCGGTTGCCGGCCATTTCGACGATAAACAAGTCGCCCGCTGCATCCAGCGACACATCATACGGATAGTTGATGGACGCCTGGACGGCCGGTCCGCCGTCGCCTCCGGATGCTGCGGCGCCACTACCGGCCACTACCGTGAGAATGCCGGAGACGGCATCCACCCGCACCACGCGATTGTTTACAACGTCGGCGATATAGAGGTTGTCGGCGCTATCGGTGGCGATGCCAGCCGGCGCGAGTTGGGCGTTGACCGCCGGCCGGCCGGTTCCCGCCGCTCCAGTCACGCCGGTACCGGCGATGGTGACGATGACGCCGGTCTGTGCGAACGCTGCCGAACTGAAAACAAGGCCAATCAGGATGCAGAACGGAGTTGGAACGTTGGGCGTCTTCAATGTGTGCTAATTCCCTTCAGTACAGAGGCGTGACGACAAGTAGTGACGACATGTGCAGATTGCGATGCGGCGTTGGCAGGCCGCCTTGCAAGTATAGGCAGCGAGGTCCGGAGTTGAAATATACCTTTAGTAAGTGGGCAAAGGGTAACTAAGGATAGTGGGGCTAGATTTTCGACGCAGAAGCGCTGAGGCGCAGAGATGAGCGCAGAGAAGAAAAGACCTGATTCCCTTTTGGTTCTCTCTGCGTGGCCTCTGCGTCTCAGCGTCTCTGCGTCGAATCACTTCTTGCTGGCGTTGTTCACGATGCTCTCCGCCAGGTAATTCTCTACCTTAGACAGGTTGCGCGCCACTTCGAAATACGCGTTGCGCAAGACCTGATCGGCGCTGTTACGCAGGTTTTCGCGGATGTTCTCTTGCACGCGCGGGTCATTCAAATCGCGCTGCCCAGCCGGCTCCTTGGAGATCAGCTTCAGAATGCGATAGCCGTCGGAAGTGTGAATGATCGGCGAAACCGCGCCGGGCTGGAGCGACATCACGATGCGGCGCAAATCGGGATTGGCCTTTTCCAGAGTCGATTCCGGAATGAAGCCCATATCGCCGCCATTGGGCGCCGTGTTCGTATCCTCTGAGAAATTCGTCGCGAGCATGGCGAAATCTTCGCCGCGCTCCTTAATGCGGCGCTCCAGGTCGGCGATCTTCTGCTTGGCTTCGTTCTCGTTCTGCGCCTTGCTGCCTTTCAAATTGCGCACATTGGGGTCGGGCACGGGCGTCACCATGATCTGCGCCAGGTGTACTTGCGGCTCCGCCAGATTGAAACTGGCCTTGTTGTTGTTGTAGAAATTCGCCACGTCGGCGTCGGTGATGGTGATGTGCGACGTGATCTCTTTGGCGATGAGTTTATCCACGGTGAGCTTTTGACGGATCTGCGCTTTCAGATCGTCCAGCGACATGTGGCGGTCGGCGAGCTGCTTCTCGAACTCCTCCTTGGTGTAGGGCGACTTCATCTTGGCCAACTCGGCGTCCACGTCGGCGTCCACGGCCTGCAACCCCAGCCTTTCGGCGCGCTGCAGCATGATCTCATTGGTGATCAGGCTGCCCAGCAATTCGAGCTTCTGCGACTGCACCAGATCCTCATTGGCGTTTTCGGGGACCTGCGGATATTGCGTGCGGTAGGTCTTTTCCAGCTTGTCGTAGGTGATCGGGTGGCCATTGACTTCGGCTGCGACTCCGGCCGGCGGCGTGTGCTTGCAGGCGCCCAAAGCGACAGAGGCGGCAACCGCTGCGAACAAGGCAAAATAGCGCTTCATGAGTGAACTCCCCATTGTAGCTGGCCCGTTCGCTAAAATGGACGCTCCTATGAAAGTTGGAATTATCGGCGCCGGGGCCATCGCCCACAAGCACGCGCAAGCGTACCGCAATATCGGATTTGAGCTGACGGTCTGCACCGACGTCAGCGAGAAGTATGGACGCATGTTCGCGGACCAGTGGGGCGCGGAATTCGTGCCGGCCTACGAGGAGGTCTGCCGCCATCCACGCGTGGATTACGTGGATGTCTGCACGTTCCCGGATTTCCGTTTGCAGCCCATCGAGATCTGCGCGCAAACCGGAAAGCACGTGCAGGTGCAAAAACCCATTTCGACCAGTCTGGAGACCGCGCGGCGGATGGTGGATACCGCGGCGCGCGCGGGAATCCTGCTGGGCGTGGTGAGCCAGCACCGCTTCGACGATGCCAGCCTGTTTCTCTCGAAAGCGCTGGCCGAGGGACGTTTGGGCAAGCTGCTGCAGTGCGACTGCTACGTGAAGTGGTACCGCTCGGCGGAATATTACTCGCGCCCCATCAAGGGCAGTTGGCAGACCGAGGGTGGGGGCGCGCTGATGAACCAGGCGATTCACCAGGTGGATATACTGCGGTGGCTCGCAGGCCCGGTGAAAGAAGTCTTCGGGATGTGGCAGATCGGGGCGCTGCACAAGATCGAATCGGAAGACGTAGTGAGCGCGGTGCTGCGTTACGCCAGCGGAGCCACGGGAGTGATCCAGGCGGCGACAGCCTTCTGGCCGGGCTATCCGGAGCGGATGGAGTTCCACGGAACCAAAGGCACGGCCGTGGTTTCGGGCGACAAGCTGACAGTGTGGGACGTGCAGAACGATTCGGGCGAGCCGGCGCCGGTCTCGAAGGACGTAGCGTCGGGCGCGTCCGACCCGATGGCGATTTCGCTGGAGCCGTTCGAGCGGCAGTTTCTCGATTTCGGAGAGGCCATACGTACGGGGCGGAAACCTAAGGTATCCGGCGAGGAAGGCTATCAGGCGCTGGAGATTGTGGATGCGGTATACCGCTCGTGCCGGGCGGGGCAGAAGGTGGAACTGTAACGCCGGCGGTCTTTGCCGCCGGTGATTTCACTTCGCTACTAAGGAAGCGCCACTTTTCGAATCGAATCTCCCCAGTCCCCTGTATTGCATAATCCCGAGCGCGGTAAACAGCAGGGTCATGACCTGCACTCGCGTGGCCACAGCGATGGCGGCACATTCCCACGGCGCGATAAAGATCGCAAACACCAAAATCAGGAGCCAGCTTCGGTTGTTCGGCGTCGCATTCCGCCATAGGCCCGAGATGGTCAGCATGATTCCGATTACGACCAATGTCGCGTCGTAGATCGGCGTGTAGACATTCACAACCAGAGTGGCGCTGATGGCGGTTGCCCATACCAGTTCGTGATTGCGATTTTGGCTCCATCTTCTCCCCAGGACCGCGGCGAGGGGTAAAGCGGCAACAAAGAATACCGCCAGAGCAGCCCGCGGCGCGCATTTTGTCAACAGCCTGGTGAACGCCGTAATGTCCACGTACTTCGAAAGGCGAAGTGCGGAGCGGATCTCTGTTGACGATCCAAAATATCGGAGCAGGGATAAGTAGCCATGCCAAGCCTGCACGCCGGCAATTGCGGTTGTCAAGAAGAGAAAAACGGCAGCTCCAGCAAAGAATCCGGCGAGCGCTTTCCAGCGCCGTGTGACCAGCAGCATCGGTAAGACCCAAATGAGCAGCG
Source organism: Bryobacteraceae bacterium (assembly GCA_049522755.1). Lineage (GTDB taxonomy): Bacteria > Acidobacteriota > Terriglobia > Bryobacterales > Bryobacteraceae > PALSA-243. The sequence continues at coordinate 11,989 of JBEKNN010000192.1, forward strand.
TCGGTTTGTACAGACAAACGGCGAGCCAGATGCCGCAGGCGAGCGGCCGTTGTCTCCGGTCGTCGCGGATCGCCATCGATAGCGCGAAGAACCCGATTGCCGACAACTGTCCGTTCATCAGCGTCTCGATGACGAACGGGAAAAACGCCAGCGAAAAGCAAAGCAGCAACGATCGAAGGGCGCCTCGTTCAGGAAAAAGCGACTGACCCAGGGTAACTACAGCCCAAACGTACACTGTCATCGTTATCAGGAGCCAGATTTTGTAAGCCGCCCGATACGGAAGTTTGGCGAACGGTTGAAAAGCGATCGCGACGGCCGGCGGATAGGTAAGCGGGCCGTACTCTCCCTCCGTTAGCGGATGAACTTGTTCGGCCATTGACCTCTGTAAGTTGTAGTCATATAGCTGGTCATGAGGGTACTCATTTAATATTTTCCCCAAGATGTAGAAATTCGCGAAGTCTGCATCGAATGTCGCCTGGTCCTGATCGAACGCCGCCACACCGAGCGGAACCGCGAGCAAGACGAACGCGACGCACCAGCAAAGTGTGGCTGTCTGCTTCAACGAAGGAGCCGGCCCCAGCATTTGTGCAGGCCACTGAAGGGTCATAATCGCGTCCGAACCGTGTTCCGCGTCGCCCCCGATCTGCCTACGTTACTAGAGGATGCCAGCCGAATCCTGCGCGCGTCAGCCTACCGCCCTACCGCCCGACCGTACGCTCCGCCGCCAGTCTCTGCACCGTCTCCTCCAGCTCGGCCACGCGCCGCGCCAGATCGTCGATGGCCTGGCCTTCGGGGTCGGGCAGCCGGCCGTGCTCCAGCGGGCCGCCTTCCGGCCGGACGCGAACGACGCGGCCGGGGATGCCCACCACCGTCGAATTGTCCGGCGCCGGATGCACCACTACCGAGCCCGCGCCAATTTTGACGTTGTCGCCAATGCGGATGTTGCCCAACACCTTGGCGCCGGTGCCGATCACCACCCGGTTGCCGATGGTGGGATGGCGCTTGCCCTTTTCGGCTCCGGTGCCGCCCAGCGTGACGCCCTGATAAAGCAGCACGTCGTCGCCGATCTCCGACGTTTCTCCGATCACCACGCCCGCGCCGTGATCGATAAAGAACCGGCGGCCGATAGTGGCGCCGGGGTGGATCTCAATTCCCGTCAGGAAACGCGAGAACTGCGAAATCACCCGCGGGACCAGCGGTATGCCAAAACCGTTGAGCCAGTGAGCGAAGCGGTGCGCCAGAATGGCGTGGAAGCCGGGATAGCAGAGCACCACCTCGACCACACTCTTGGCCGCCGGGTCCTCCCGGAAGATGGTATCGATCTGTTCCCTGATAGCCCGAAACATTCCGCGCTCTTCAATTCCGCGCTCTTCAATTCCGCGCTCTTCAATGGATGATAGGAGAGGGCGCCGCGATTCGGGTTTGGTTTCCACCTCCGGATCAATCCCGCGAACTGAGCGCTCACACCCTGCCTTCGCGCCGGCAGATAACGCGTTCACACGATCGTGAGCGCTGCACGCACGGCCCCGGAGACCGCCCTTTCGCCACGCTGCTTAATGCGCTCCCGCGTGCTCCGGTTCCATCACCGGAGCTTTCGCGCCGGCCGGGATAGGCGCCAGCATATCCTCCTTGCGCTTGATCAGCGTGGACGTGTTATAGCTGGCAATTTCAAACCCGTGGCCGTGCGTGATGGCGTCGGTGGGGCAAGCTTCCACGCAGTATCCGCAGAAGATGCAGCGGTTGTAATCGATGTTATAGACCTTGGCGTAGCGCTCGCCGCCCGATATGCGAAGCTTGTCGGTATTCTCCGCCGCTTCGATATAGATGCAGTTCGAGGGGCAGTTGGCCGCGCACAGGAAACAGGCCACGCATTTTTCCATGCCGTTTTCGTCGCGCTGCAGCACGTGGGCGCCGCGGAAACGCTCTTCGAATTTGGCCGGCTCTTCGGGGTAATATTCGGTCACCGTGGGAGACATCATCTCCTTGAAGGTGACGCCCATCCCTTTGGCGATTGCGGCCACAGTGCTGCGAACATCGATCTTCTTGAGCATGGTTCTATTTCCATTCTAGCGTTAGAGAGAGAGCGAAGGAAAGGGGACCTTCTCGGGCCCTGCCGTGTTCCTGGAATCGGCGCGATCGCGCGCGGGTCGGCGACTCTTACGATGTCGCGTCGATCGCCAGGGCCATCGCGTCGGCGATGCGCCGCCAATTCGCCGTCTCAGTTTCCACCTGCCGGCGTCCGGCCTTAGTCAACCGATAATACTTCGCGCGCCGGTGCGCCTCAGACTCGCCCCATTCCGAACTCACCCACCCCTGCTCTTCCAGCCGATGCAGCGCCGGAAACAGCGAGCCCGGTTTCACGTCGAACGCGCGATTGGTCATCTGCTCGATGCGGCGGGAAATTCCCAATCCATGATTAGGACTCAAGCTCAAAGTCCGCAGAATCAGCAGATCCAGCGTCCCCTTCAGAAGCTCAGTCGGCATGTCGCCCTATAGAAGTTCTATATAGCATTTCTATAGGAGGATAGACCAGGAGTTGCGCCGATGTCAAACTGCGTCCGCATCATCGATGTCGTGAAGGTTGCTAACCTGCGGCCGATTATCAATCGGTCTGCCATGCCACTCAAGCCGGACATCCTTGTTTCCGAAGTCACACCCCGTGACACTTCTTATACTTCTTCCCGCTGCCGCACGGGCAAGGATCGTTGCGCCCCACTTTCTGCCCGCCGTTCACGGTCTTCGTTTCCGCAGTCCCATCGCCGCCAAAATGTAGCGCCTCCAGCTCCTTTTCCTTCTTGCGCTGGATGTTCTTGGTGAAATCTTCGATGGTCGCCTTGGCCGCCTGGCGCTGGTGCTCGCTCGGCTCGGGCTTCGGAGCTTCTACCGCTTCCTCGCCGCCGCCCTCTTCCTCGTCTTCCTCGGGGAAAGGCCCCGGAGGAGGCGCGCCGATATTCACCTGCAGGAAATACAGATAGCGGACCGTTTCGTCTTCAATCCGGTCCATCATCGCCGTGAACAGCTCGTACGATTCCTTCTTGTACTCCACCAGCGGATCCTTTTGTCCGTAGGCGCGGTTGCCGATGCCCTGCTTCAGTTCGTCCATCGATAGCAGGTGATCTTTCCACTGGTTATCGATTACCTGCAGCATGACTATGCGCTCGGTCTGCCGCATTACATCCGGCCCCACCAGCTCTTCCTTCTCGAGATACTTCTGCTGCAGGCGATCGAAGATGGCATCGGTGATTTCCACGCGCGTGAGGCCGCTCAGCTCCGCCAGGTCGATCTTCACGCCGAACGAGGTGACCACATCGTTGCGTAGCGTCGCCAGATCCCAGGTATCCGGGTGCTTGTCTTCGGGGCACCGTATGTCGATGAACTGCTCCACAATGCCGCGCACCATATCGAGGATGCGCCCCTTTTGCTCGACGCCTTCCAGCAACTGGCGGCGCAGGCCGTAGACCGCCTGGCGCTGCTTGTTGTTGACGTCGTCGTATTCCAGCAGGTGTTTGCGCGCCTCGAAATTCTGCGCTTCCACGGCCTCTTGCGCCTTGAGAATCCGCTTGGCGATCATGCCGGATTCAATCGGCACGTCCTCTTCCATGCCCAGGCGCAGCATCAGGTTTTGCATGCGCTCGCCGCCGAAGATGCGCATCAGGTCGTCTTGCAGGGAGAGGTAGAAGCGCGAGCTGCCGGGGTCGCCCTGGCGGCCGGCGCGCCCGCGAAGCTGGTTGTCGATGCGGCGGGAATCGTGGCGCTCGGTGCCTAAAATGTGCAGCCCGCCCAGCGCTACTACCTCATCGTGTTCCGCGTCGGTCTGTCCCTTAAAGCCCGCGTATAACTCATCCCACGTATCGCGGCGCACGCGGTAGAACTGGTCGTGGTGCGTGAAGTAGTAGAAGTGCTCGTCGGCGATATACTGTTCCTGATCCTCCGGCAGACGCTCCGCCACCTTTTCTTTGAGGCAGGCGTCCTTGGCCATGAATTCGGGGTTGCCGCCAAGTAAGATATCAGTCCCGCGGCCGGCCATGTTGGTGGAGACCACCACCGCGCCTTTGCGTCCCGCCTGCGCCACAATCGAGGCTTCGCGCTCGTGATTCTTGGCGTTTAACACCTCGTGGCGCACGCCCATGCGCTTCAAAATTCCGCCCAGGCGCTCCGATTTCTCAACCGAAATCGTGCCCACCAGGATCGGCTGGCCGGTCTCGTGCGTCGCCTTGATCTCCTTGGCGGCGTTGCGAAACTTCTCTTCCTCGGTGCGGTAAACGATGTCCGTATTTTCCTTACGGATCATCGGCCGGTTCGTGGGAATCACCGTCACTTCCAGCTTGTAGATCTTTTCGAATTCCGACGCTTCGGTTTCCGCCGTACCGGTCATGCCGGCCAGTTTTTTGTACATGCGGAAGTAGTTCTGGAAGGTGATGGTTGCCAGCGTCTGATTCTCGCGCTGGATGCGCACGCCTTCCTTGGCTTCCACGGCCTGGTGCAGACCGTCGCTCCAGCGGCGTCCCGGCATCAGGCGGCCGGTGAACTCGTCGACGATGATGACTTCGGGCCCGTCGTCGCCGTCGCGCACCACATACTCGCGATCGCGCTGATAGAGCACATGCGCGCGCAGCGCCTGCTGCACATGGTGGTTGAACTCGATATTGGTGGGGTCATAGAGATTGGCGAGCCCGAGCAGCTTTTCCACCTTCGCCACGCCTTCTTCGGTAAGCGCGGCCGACTTGTGCTTTTCGTCGATGGTGTAATCGCCAGTGGTGTACTTCTCGCCCGGTTCCCTGCCCTCGATGACCTCGCCGCGCACCAGCCTGGGGATGATGCGATTGATCTTGTAATACTTGTCGGTGGATTCCTCGCTGGGTCCGGAAATGATCAGCGGCGTGCGCGCTTCGTCGATCAGAATCGAATCCACTTCGTCGACGATGGCGTAGTTGTGAGGACGCTGGACGCAATCCTCCAGCCGGAACTTCATGTTGTCGCGCAGATAGTCGAAGCCGAATTCGTTGTTGGTGCCGTAGGTGATGTCGGCGGCGTAGGCGTCCTTGCGCTGCTGGTCGTCCAGATCGTGGACAATCACGCCCACGCGCATACCGAGGGCTTTATAAATGCGGCCCATCCATTCGGAATCGCGCTTGGCCAGGTAATCGTTGACCGTGACCACGTGTACGCCCTTGCCTGCGAGCGCATTCAAATAGGTGGGCAGCGTGGCGACGAGGGTCTTACCTTCGCCGGTCTTCATTTCGGCGATCTTGCCCTTGTGCAGCACCATGCCGCCGATCAACTGTACGTCGAAATGGCGCATGTTGACAGCGCGGCGGCCGGCTTCGCGGACCACGGCGAAGGCTTCAACCAGCAGATCGTCGAGCGTGGCGCCCTGGGCGACTCGTTCCTTAAATTCGATCGTCTTGGCAGCCAAGTCGATATCGGAAAGCGCGCGAATAGCGGGTTCGAGCTCGTTAATGGCCGCGACCGTGGGCAGCAGGGCTTTGACCTCGCGCTCGTTCTTGGTTCCGAAGACTTTGGCCAGAAGGGCATCAATCATGAAATGGTCTCGTTCAGGCGGGGAATCCCCAAGTATTATTTTACTTTACTCTGTTAAGGATGACGGGCGCGTTGCGAATCGCTTAGCGCGAGATAGTAAGGCGGACCCCTGGTCCGCAGGCGCCCCCCCCGGTCGCCCGCCCCGCGTCGACCTGTCGATACTTCCCTCACTCGCGAGATGCCGTTGCCACAGCGTAGAGACCCACCGCCCATCAGATCCTCTCTAGGAGTCTGTCGGAGATAGATTCGGCGATTGGGAGCAAGGGGGCACCCGAACCAAAACATTTCTGTTTGAAAATGTTTTGGAGTCGGTTACGCTGGTAATGTGAGCAA
>JBEKNN010000193.1:0-17811 GCA_049522755.1 Bryobacteraceae bacterium
GGCCTTACTCCTCTGCGTGTAACTGCCGTCCCTGGTCCAGGAGGCGCCGGCACTCGCACGCCAGTGCGAGCCCATGAGTACGGCGCCGCAAGGGATGGATCACGGTCTTCACGGACGTGGCGGTTTACGAGCCGACTCGGCCACTGGTTCACAATCGAGTTCGACACACCGACCATCGTTGGCACTGCTCTGGGTGCTGATGCGCATTTTGGGTTGGGCCAATTCCTCGCAGTTGAGGACGGTTCGTGAATTGGCGGGCTGGGTGAGTCGCCTCGGTGTCTGGCTGGAATCGATTCCCCAGGCTGGCCCTCGCGGCTTCGATTTGCGCTCGCTTTCTGGGATCCTGACCTCATATTGTCATAACTGGCACGGAGTCCCCTTCGCACCAGCACATGGGGATAGATCCTCCCTAACGGCGAAGGGTTTACCGATCACGTAACAGGAACCAAATCGGTTGGCTCGCGAGCGGATTGAACTGGAGGCGGATGTCCTCGATGCAGGTCCGCATCGCGGCAAAGTTATGTCTCAACGGTTGCATTTCCGGCAACATTCGCGACGAAGAACCTCGTCAATGGTGCCCGGCTGAAACCAAAGGTCGCGTTCCACCGGTAATCCGAGCGGGCCTTGAGCGCTCGCAATTTCGGACAGCAGAAAATACCCCCACTCCTCTTCCAGGCCGATCACATATCCGAACAGGAGCCAGTCTCCGTCCTCCTCCGAGCCCTCGGTGATGAACCATGTCCACCCGGCATCGGGCGTGAAGAGTTTAGCGTGCACGATCGGCGCACTGGACGATTCTTGGGAATACAGTGACGGCAAAGTCTTCCTCAATTCCTGGGGAAGCAAATCCATAGATCATTCCTCCTTCCGGAGCGCTCGCCAGCGTGAATCACGCGACGAGCGCCCTTGCGCTTGCGGTTCAGAACAGTGAGAGCTGGGAGTCCGGTTCGACAATCAGCGGTCTCCTTCGAGGTGGCTCTTTCTCAAGCCGGGTCCCAAAGATCAAGCCCTTGGTCGGATCAGCGGCAGCAGCCAATTCATTGAGGGGCGAACCAGTAAGCTCCTCTTCAATCTCTTCCTCGCGGGAAGGCGAGGCTGGCAGAAGCCGGGCGTGTTGTTCCTGAACGGCCTTCCACACGCTTGCAGCCGACTCGCCCACTCCCTTCTGGGTAACCAACTCACGCGCCATCGCGGTGAGCACGTCGTCATCGTCCTCGATGCCCTGGAGGCCTTCGTTGGAAAACTTGCCCTCCATGGCCAGTGAAACCAGGAGCTTCTTGCCCATCAGGCGAAGACACGACGTCTGCATCGTGTCGTTGTAGGTCAGGAAATGAACGACGACGTTCGAACGTTGACCTATCCGCCAGGATCGGCGGCTTGCCTGCCGCAGAGTATAGATGGAGTACCCGGTCTGCACGAAGTAGATTGAGGGCGCCCAAAGCAGGTCCATGCCCACGGAAACCAGCCGGGGATGAGCGATGCACACCTGCATGCCATCGCGAAGCCGCTGTTCGTACCATGCCTCTCGTTGGTCGGGGGGCACCTGACTCGTGAGCACCGAAACACGGATGCCCTCTTGTGACAGAACCCGTTCGAGCCGGCCGGTGACATCTCGTTTCACTGTATACACGGCATAGATCTGGCATTTTCTGCCGCGGGCGAGGTCAGCCTTGATGCATTCGATTAGCTTTCGCTCCTTTGCATATCTCCAGTCCTCGGGGAGGTCTTGTGTCTGAGCGATCAGAAAAGGCACCCTTCTATGCGACTCCGGATCGTACTCCGTTCCGATCAAGTCGCCTAGGCTGTACGGCCGGTCCGGGTATGAAAGAAGCGCATTTAGCGCCGTGCTGATTACCGAGTGATTGCCTCGATGTTCTTCGAGCGCCTGTTTGATCTGTTTTTCGAGATCCGTGTACGCTTTTGCCAGCGGTTCGTCCATATCGACGCCGATGACTTCTTCGCGATACGACGGCAATTCACTCGATATGTCCTCCAATGAGACGAAGGCGCCCAGTTCCATGAGAAACTTCCCAAAGAGCAATGGGGACGCGCCTGGCTTCCGTTTGACCTGCTTGGTCACTTTTGCCTTCGAGCACGCATTCTCTTCCGGCGTAATGATCGTTATTCGTTCGAGTACGCCGTACGTTTCTGCGAAGCTGCGGACTCCCGACTCACCCCATTCGTACCCTTCCGCGACCATCTTGTGAGGTTCCAGTCGGTACAACGTATTGAAGAGATCGTCCGCGTAGCCGCCCATGAGGGTCCCTGTAAGCACCGCGATCTTCTCGACCGACCGCGCCAACGTTCCCAGCGCGTTGCCCTGAGCCGTATCGTTGGCTAATCGTCAGCTCTCCATTAGCCAACTTATCGGCAGGAACGAATAATGGGGAGGAACGCGTCCGCGTGCCGATCAGGCAGTAGTTTGATACACGTCTCCTGCGCATTATTTCCACGAAGTGTGCGATCTTTGGCTGGTCACCAAAGGAGGTGCACACTTGTCAATGGAAGAATCGACGATCAGCGGGCCGTGTTTGGAACGACTCGCACACCATCTCAAAGCCGAGGCATACAGCCTGTCTGCAGCCCGAAAGCGCTTGACAGCGGCACGCCAGTTCCTGCTTTATTTAGGGAGGCATGGCGTCGATGTGGCTGCGGCCGCAGCCGAAGACGAGAAAGCGTTCCTGAGCCACAAACTGGACTCATACCGAAAGCGTCATGGGCGTGAGCCGAGCGATCTGAGTGGCTGGCGTTGGGGCCACACCAGCGGCATTCACATGGTTATGCGGTTGGCTCAAGGGCAGTGGCCGCCCGTGACGACGCCCGCGGGTCCACAAGATGCATTTCGTAGGAACCTCTGTGATGCTTATGCGCGGTGGCTCTCGGACACTCGCGGCCTGGCAATCACGACCATCCCAAACCGCCGAGCGGAGGCCCAACGGTTTCTCGAATCGCTCGGTGACAGGGGAGGAGATCAGGCGCTCCTTGCGCAGATCACCGTTGCCGACCTCGATCATTACCTCACGAATCGGGCTCCGCAACTCCGGAGGGTCACTCGCCAACGCCTAGTGGTGTGCATGCGTGGGTTCCTACGCTATATTCATATCGCGGGTCTGACCCAACAGGATCTCTCCGGCACGCTTATCAGTCCGCGGCGTTATGCGTTCGAGACTATCCCCCCGGCCCTACGTGCTGAGCACGTCGACGCAGTGCTGAAAGCGGCAGAGAAGGATCATACTCCCAAAGGGCTACGGGACTATGCCATTCTTCTGCTGCTCGCCACCTACGGTCTGCGAGCTGGCGAGGTCACAGCATTGCGCTTGGACGACATCGAGTGGCGCAAGGACCGACTGCGCGTTCGGCATTCGAAGACCGGCTGTGAGTCTTTCCTTCCGTTGCTCGCCCCTGTTGGCGAAGCCATTTTGGCGTACCTTCGCAATGGAAGGCCGGAAACGAAGTCGCGTCATGTGTTCCTCCGCGTCCGCGCTCCATTTCAATCGCTCCGAACCGGATCGAGTCTGTATCACATGGTCGAACACCGATTACAGAAGGCGGAAATCAAACTGGAACGCAAGCACGGCCCCCATGCGTTTCGCCACGCACGCGCAGTCGGCTTACTCAATGCGGGAGTAGCCATGAAGTCGATCGGCGATGTGCTGGGGCACCGGTCTCCAGATTCGACGGCCGTCTATCTGAAGCTTGCAACATCGGAGTTGCGGGCTGTCGGACTCGATATCCCTGTGGGGGTGAGCCGATGACGAAATGGCCCGATCTCCACGACGCGATCATTCGCCAACACCTCCGGCAAGTCCGATTGCGGCCTGCCAGTTTGCGGACATACCAGCCTATGCTGGTAGAGTTTCAACAGTTCGTAGCGGACCACTCGCCGGGGCAGTGTATTTCTCGGCCGGTCTTGGAAAAGTGGCTCCGTCATCGGTCGAGCTTTTCCGCAACTCACACAATCATGCAGCGAGTCTGGCCGATCAATCGTTTTCTCGACTGGCTCGCCGACCGCCAACTGATTGCCTCTAATCCGCTTGAGGATTTGCGAAAGGACCTGGGCACGAGGGATACGGCACAGATCATCCGGGCATTGCTTAGTTCCGACAGCGCTACGGCGTTGGAGGCCCTGAAGCCAGTCCCGGCCTTTGCCAGTTACCTTGGCTCGGTGATGCAGAATTACGTTTCCCTCAAACGGTCCTTGGGTTTCCGTTACCGCACCCAGGAGCTGCAGTTGCTTCGTCTCGACCGGTTTCTGCAGGAACGCCCCGATCTTGCCGGACGGCCGATTTCCATCATTATCGAAGCGTGGGGCAAGAGGAATCCCACCCCGCAGCACTTTCTCGAATGTGAACAAACCGGAAGAATACTCGCGAGGGCACTGCAGCGCATCGACCCAACCGTGACCGCTCCGCCAGTGGACCCGCGTTTGAGCCGTCAAGTCCGGCGAAATCAGCGCCGACCGTATATCTATTCGGAGTCGGACGTGTCCCTTCTATTGAAGACGGCGTTGTCCTTCCCCTCGCCAGAAACTCCCGGAAGGCCTCTGATGCTGTACACGATGTTGGTACTTGCCTATTGCGTGGGGCTTCGGGTCGGTGAGGTCGTGCGATTGAAGGTTGGGGATATCGATCGTGCCGACCGGACGCTCGAAATCCGCGAAACAAAATTCTTCAAGTCGCGAAGATTGCCGGTTACGAATTCGGTGATGGCAGCTTTAGATGACTATCTGAAGGCACGGCGCCGGGAAGGCGCACCTGGTGATCCATCGGCTCCACTATTCTGGCAGGAGAGAGCGGCGAGGGAATATCGTTACCCCACGATCCGCGCCCTGCTGGTCCAGGTGATTCGACGCGCGGGTTTGAAGCCTGATCCCGGTGCTGTTGGGCCGCGCATTCACGACCTTCGCCATTCATTTGTGGTGAGCCGTATACTGACTTGGTATCGCGAAGGTGTCAATCCGCAGGAACGGCTGCCGTATTTGGTGACGTACCTCGGGCACAAAGACATCCACTCAACCTTGGTTTATATCACCATCACGCAAGAGCTACTGCAGCATGCCAGCGACCGGTTCCGGTCGTTCGGAGCGCGCGCCCTCCAGGCGGATACAGGAGGAAACCTATGCAAGTGACCTCCACTTTGCCGCAACTGCTGCATGACTTCTTCCAGAATTGGCTAATCCAACAACGCGGCACTTCCTCGCATACCGTGATTTCCTACCGAGATACATGGCGGCTGTTTCTCCGCTTCGTCGCAGATCAACGCCAGCGAGCGGTTGCCAAGCTCACGGTCGAGCAGATCACAGCGAAGGAAGTCCTCGCCTTTCTGGACCATTGTGAAAAGGATAGGCAAGTGTCCATCGGTACGCGCAACTGTCGGCTGGCTGCGGTGCGAAGCTTCTTTTCTTTCGTGGCCGGTCACGAACCTTTGCTCGCGGCGCAATGCGCTGAGATCCTGCGAGTTCCGACAAAGCGGGCGCCACGCCGCTCCATACGTTCCATGGAGGTTGAGGAGATCGAGGCGATCCTGGCGCAGCCGAACCGAAACACCCCAGAGGGCCAGCGCGATCATGTACTTCTGGCCTTGCTCTACAATACCGGCGCTCGCATTCAGGAGGTGCTCGACCTATGCCCTCAGGAGATTCGATTTGAGACGCCCGCACGAGTCCGCATCGTCGGCAAGGGGCAGAAGGAGAGAGTGTGTCCTCTCTGGCCCGAAACCGTCGCTCTCCTGAAAGCGCTCCTCAAGCGCCAGCCCCGCGCCAAGCAGGACCGGATTTTCGTCAATCGCTATGGTGATCCACTTGGGGCTTCCGGAGTCCGCTACAAGCTGCGCAACTACGTGAAGGCGGCCGCCAAGCAGACATCATCTTTGAGCCTCAAGCGCGTTTCCCCACACCTGTTCCGTCACTCGACAGCGTGTCACCTCTTGGCTTCAGGAGTCGATATTACCGTGGTCCGGGACGTTCTCGGACACGCCCATCTGGATACGACAAGCCATTACGCCCAATCCAATTTGGAAACAAAGCGTAAGGCGCTTGAAAAGGTGGCCGCTCGACCGGGCAAGCCGCCTCGCTGGAAGCGCGACCAGGATCTCCTGGTGTGGTTGGACTCGCTCTGAATCTAACCTCAGCCCCCAGGGGTAAATAATGCGAAGGTAAACGCGGATCCACTATCTCGCGAACACTGTCTCTTCAGGGTTCGAAGCTCGGGGGTCCGCGTTCCTCCCCATTATTCGTTCCTGCCGATAAGTTTGATAATCGTCAGCTCTCCATTAGCCAACGATACGGCACAGGGGAACGGTTTGGGAACGCTGGTGGCCTGCGCGGATCGCACGGTTATCCTCACCGGCACGCTGCTGGGCGGCTATGCCAGCGATGTTTACAATCTCCTCTACAGGCTGGAGGCTGGCAAGATGGTCGCCCACGGATACGAGTGGGGGGAACCAGGTTTACGTTCCTTCGCCGAAACCTACGGGGTGTTGGAAAGGGTTACGACCATTGAGCCCGCGGACAACAGTTGCTCGAAAGCGCGCGTCACCAAGCAAATCAAACGCAGGCCTGGCGCCTCGCCCCTGCTGTTCAGCGACTTTCTGATGAGCCTTGCGGCCTTCGTTTCATTAGAGGATATTTCGAGCGAACTGCCGTCGTACACCGAACAAGTCATCGGTGTGCCCATGGACGCACCCCTTCAGGCCGCATACCAGGCGCTGGAGGAGCAGATCAAGAATGCCATCAAAGAGCACCACTTGAACCATTCGGTGATCAGCGTCGGGTTGAACGCCCTGCTTCTCTATCCGGATCACGCCTGGAACATCGGAGATCTTTATGGCTACGATTACGATCCCGAAACGCAGCGCCGGGAACGATTCCTGATCGCGCAGCCGGAGGACTTGGACCAAGAGTTCGTGTACGCCAAGGAAAGGCGGCTGATTGAGATCGTCAAGGCTGAACTGCAAATGGGTCACCGCTGCTGCCACGTGTACGCCGTCTATACCCGAAAGCGCGATGTAACGCGACGGCTTGAGAGCATTCTGACGCGGGAAGGGATCCGCGTAGCGGTGCTGACCTCCGACGTGCCGCCGGAAAAGCGGGAGGGCTGGTTTGCACAGAAGCTGCGAGAGGGAGCGCAGGTTACGATCAGTCATCCCAAAATCATCGAGACCGGAATCGACCTTCTGGGCCACCCCAGCTTGATATTCTTCGAATCGGGCTACTCGCTGCACACTCTGCGGCAGGCCAGCAGGCGCTCATGGAGGATCGGGCAGCGCCAGCCGGTCCGGGTTTTCTATCTGCATTACGAGGAAACGATGCAATCGAGTTGTTTGCGGCTGATGGGTAGGAAGTTGCTCGTTTCGCTTGCCATGGAGGGCAAGTTCAGCCAGGAAGGGCTGCAATCACTCAATGAAGACGACGATATGCTGACCGCGATGGCGCGTGAACTCGTCACCGAAAGTGGCGTCGGCGAGCCCGCAGCTGCGGTCTGGCGACAGATTCAGGCTGAGAATAGCAGCGTTCTCATTCCCGCCACCACCCCGCCCGAACATTCGCCGGTTCTCGATGATCGGCCACTGACAACGTCGCTGGTCACGCCGGCGCTGATTGTCGAGGCGGCCGTCAAAGCTCTGAAGTTCGGATCGCGCCCGCCATCGGTACGCCCCGCGCTACGGCGTAAGGCGCCGCCGCTGCTGGATGTGCAGTTTCCGCTGTTCTGAAAGTCGTTACGTTACGCCTCGTCTCGGAGCAAGGGTGGCAACAATCTTTGCCTAACTAAGCTGGCGATCGGCAATTGTGGTTGTATTATGCCTCCACTTATTGAATTACTTACTTTGATTAGTATCGTCTGACTATAGATCGGCAACTGCCTATGGCAGGTAGATCCCGCTAGAATTACTCTTAGATGCCCACTCGCTCTTTTGAATTGATGGATGGCAAATCCGACAAGTTCTGGACCATCACGATTGATGCCAAGCAACATACTATAAACTTCGGCCGACGCGGGACCGTTGGTCAGACCCAGGCGAAGGACTTTACAAGCCCGGAAGCGGCCAAGGCTGCGTTTGAGAGGCTCATCGGCGAGAAGCTGAAGAAGGGTTACTTCGAATGTCGCGCCGCGGGTAATGCGTCAGCGCCAGCGACAGCGGCGGCGAAGAAACCGAAAGCGGCTGCACAGCCTAATCCGGAGCCAGCCGCGCCCCAGGCCCAAGCAGAAGCTCCGCAAAAGACCAGCGCCCCTATCGACTTGCCTCCGGCGGACTGGATGATTGCCACATGGCGCCCCCGCACGGTTCAGCCGAAACCCCCATCGCGTCTGTTTGACCGGGAAGCGGCCATGCAGCTCGTCAATCGCTGGATCGACAGTGCCAGGAAGAAGTATTGGGGGTGGAATGGATATGTCGAATGGGGAGACGTCGATCTGTCCGCCCAGATGCTCCCGGAGGAAGCGCGATTCTGGTTCCACACGATTCTCATTCTCCGGCAGTCCTTTTACGACCTGACCAAGGCTTCCCAGCCGGATTTGCAGATCGCCCAACTGGATATTTCCCAGGACTTGCCCCTGAGCGAGGCCGGTAAGATGCTGACCCAGGCTCCGCGTGGCGGCCTCTGCTCGCTCTTGATGATCCCGCTGCTGAATCTCTATCCCGTGAAGGACCTGGCGAAGACCATAGCCGAAGCTGCTGCGCATTCCCCGTGGCTCAATATCGGCGATGGGTGCTTCCGGGACAGAGCTCTGCAGTATCTCAGCGTCAAGGATCACGCGTTCCTTCGTGAAGCGGTGCGCGCCGAAATGGCAACCGCGGCTTGGCCGGCCGTATCGCGTGAACGCCCCAGGTACATTTTTCGACTTGCCGCTTTTTTAGGTGTTGGCGACCAGTTGACGCGGGTCGTCGAGGGATGGCCGGCGGACTTATTCGCGAATGCCGGGTCCAAGTACCACATACCGCAGCAGGTCGTTTTGGGGCTCTCCAGCGCCGCCGAGGTTTCCACCCACATGCGCCGGCTGAATCTCCGTCTCAGCGCTCCGAGCCACATCCTGGGCTGGCTTGCTCACACAGAGCTTGCCGAGTTGGATCTTGTCCGCGACAGCATCGTGGAGGAGACCAATCGGGATGACGCGGCGGAACTGGTCGTGGCGTTGTCGCAAGCTGTATCGGCGCCCGCCGCCGCGCCGGTAATGCTGGCGTGCATGCTGAATTCAAGAGCGCCCCAACCCGCAAGGGAATGGCTCATGCAACACCCCGCCGAGACAGCTACCGGCCTCACTCCAATCGCGGCGGGTAAGGGAAAAATGGCCGAAGGGGCCGTCGAGGTTCTGCGTGACATACATCGGGCCGGCCACGCCGCGCTTCTGGAATCGCAATTGCCGACTGAGGTCCTTCAAAAAGTCGCTCCCGGCGCAGCTGAACTCCCGGTTTTGCAAGTTGGCAAGATACCCGCGGGCCTGGCCGCGGCATTTTCCGAAGCGCAGTCTTTCAAGACCAAACTGCCCTCGTGGGCCTTGCCCGCCATCTTGCCGCCCATCGTCACGGCCCGCGGCCGGCTCAACGGCGGCCACGTCATGACCGCGCTCATCGCGATCGCCAAGAGCGACGTCGCTCTTCCGCATCCGCTGCTGCTGGCGCTGCGGTGCTATGCCACTCCCGCTTCTCTCGATGCGTTCGCCTGGTCGCTATTCGAGCGCTGGCTGCGCAACGGTGCGCCGGCCAAGGAAAAATGGGCGTTGAGCGCCGTGGGCTTATTTGGGGGCGACGAATCGGCGATTCGCTTGGCGTCAATGATTCGCGAGTGGCCGGGCCAAGGCAAGCACCAGACGGCGGTCCTGGGCCTGGAGTGTCTGCGGTCTATCGGCAGCGAGACGGCGCTCGTCCAGATCAACGGCATCGCGCAGAAGGTCAAGTTCCAGGCCATCAAAGCCCGCGCCCAAGAGTGCATGGAGGCGATCGCGTCCGATCTGAACCTGACGCGGGAGCAATTGGAAGACCGCCTGGTTCCCGATTGCGGTCTCGACGAACATGGTTCGCGTATCTTCGATTTTGGGCCGCGCCAGTTTCGGCTGGTGCTGGGCCCAGGTCCGAAGCCGCTGGTCACGGACGCCGCCAATCAGCGCAAGCCGGATCTCCCCAAGCCCAATAGCAAAGACGATGCGGCCAAGGCCCAGCAGGCAACCGCGGCATGGAAACTGGTGAAGAAGCAGCTTACCGAGGTGATCAAGGTCCAGACGCGCCGCTTGGAACAGGCGCTGGTCACGCAGCGGCGTTGGGCGGCGGCGGATTTCGACCGCATCTTCGTGCGCCATCCATTCCTGGTGAATCTGGCACAGTGTTTCGTTTGGGGCGTCTATGGCGCCAACGGGAAGCCGGCCTCCACCTTCCGGGTGACGGAAGACAGGTCGCTCGGCGACGAACATGACGCCCCGGTTGCTCTGCCGCCCGATGCCGCCGTCGGGTTGGTGCATCCCATATACCTCGATCCCTCATCGCTCGCGGCGTGGGGCGAACTGCTGAGCGATTACGAAATCCTTCCGCCATTTCCGCAACTCGGCCGGCCGGTGCTGGCGCTGTCGGATGCGGAACGGCGTGGCGACGCCATCCAGCGTCACGGCGGCGTAAGCATCCCTGCGACCTCGCTGGCGGGTACTCTGGAGCGGCTCGGCTGGCAGCGAGCCACACCAGCCGATGCGGGCGGCTACGACAACCACGGGAAGCATTTCCCCACGGCGGGAATAACGGCGGTGGTGCAGCATGATTCGTTGTACATCGGCAGCCTGGCTGACTCCGCCGACACTCCCATCCATGCTTGCTACTTCACTGCCGGCGCGTACGACCGGTCGGGCTGGGCCGATGGGCTGGCCAAAATCCCGCTCAATAGCATCGACCCGCTGATCGTGAGCGAGGTTCTGAGCGACTTGCAGACATTGGCGTCGAAGGGGACGAAATGAAGTTCCTTAGCAAGGCTTCGCTGCCGCCGGACCTGCGAGGTTCGGGCCAGTTGTGGAAGAAGGAAAAGGACTCTGTGACGGCCTGGCTGGACTTGTCGAAAATGCCGCCGCTCCCGATCCAGGAGGGACTGATCGACCCCGATCTCGCCCTCCAACTCGCACATGAGGATACCACTCGGGCTGCCCTCAAGAATCACTCGTCACCGGAAGCCCTGGACCATTTTGTTGCCGCGTTCTGCCGGCAGGTTCCGAGCGACCAGGCGGTTAACTTCCGCTATAACGCCTGGAGGTGGATCGCTCAGGAAGTGGGAGGACCGGAAACCGCCCGGATCTTCGTCGCGGTGATGACGAACAAAGCATCCCTAAAGAAATCGGTCCGCCCGGTCCCGTTTGCTGGCAACTTGTACCTGCATGGCGCCGCGGGAGTCTTGGCGCACATCGGCGACGCCAGTTGCATACCCGCGGTGCTTCTGTGCATATTTCGGCTGTACCGGATGAAGGAGCGCTTTCTGCACGGTTGGGTACACAATCAACTAACGGCAATTATCAAGCGCCTGGCGCTCTCACCCGCCGATCTGGAAGACTGGTGCGTCCCCGATGCCGCCGAGGCGGACGAAGTTCCGGAGTTTAGAAAAGAGCAGGTCCGGCGATTACAGAAAGCCATGTTCACAGACCGCCGTTGGACCATCGAAATGTTCGACCGGCGCATTGTCCACCAACTTGTGATGGCGCCGCTGGCCGCCGGGCTCGTCTGGGGATACTACGACGAAACCGGCAAGCTCATTCAGCCGTTTATAATTGGGCCTGGTTTAATTGGACCTGGTCCCGACTATCCGGCCGCGCCCGCCGGCGCCTCAGTTGGAATCGTCCATCCGGTGCATCTCCCGGCCACCGAGGCGGCCCGATGGCGGAAGCGCGCCAAGGATCTCAACGCACCCTTTGAGCAGTGGAATATCCCGGCGCAGATTCTGTCCCCGGAAGAACTCCAAGGCGATCGGATGCCGCGCCTGCCCGGCGTCAAGTTGCCCGCAGCCACGCTCCTCTGCCGGTTAGAGGCCCTGGGCTGGCAGCGTACGAAGGACCGGACGATGTTCCAATTCCACGGGCGTCCGTTCCCCGAGTTGGGAGTGAGGGCGGTGATCCGCTATACCGGGATCCCTCTTACACATGGCGAGGAGTGGCCCGATCAATCGGTTCTGGAATGCTTCTTTACCGCAGACCGCCAGCAGATCTCTCTATCGCAGGTAAGCCCCATCGCGATCAGCGCCGTGCTCGCCGATCTCGAAGCGCTCGGCAGAAAATAAAAGGAGATCGAAAAATGAAGAAGGCCGGCGCCAGCAAACCGGGCGATGTGCAGCGTCCCGCGGCGGAAGTGCGCTACGCGGCCGAGTTGGAGACCTTGTCGAAAGCCGATGCCAGCGAGCCACGGCCTGCCGGGTGGCGGCTCACACCCCGTTCGGTGGTGACGTTTCTGCTGGGGGATGAGCCACGCGGCATCGAGCCCAAGTTCGTCGGCAGCCGCAGCCTTGTCGAGCGGGTCACCGTGGCGCTGGCCACCAGCCGGGGCGTCATGCTGATCGGCGAGCCCGGCACCGCCAAGAGCTATCTCAGCGAGCTGCTGGCCGCCGCCATCAGCGGCGATTCCACATTGGTGGTGCAGGGCAGCGCCGGAACTACCGAAGACGCCATCAAATACTCCTGGAACTACGCCCTGCTTCTCGCCGAAGGGCCCAGCAGCCGGTCGCTGGTCGGCGGTCCGGTGCATCGCGCCATGAGCGATGGCAAAATTGTGCGGTTTGAAGAGATCACCAGGTGCCCGGTGGAGATTCAAGATACGCTGCTGTCCATCCTCAGCGAGCGCATGATGGCGATTCCCGAGTTGCCCGATTCCGCGGCGCGGACCCTCTTCGCCCGCGCCGGCTTCAACCTGATCGCGACGGCCAATACCCGCGACCGCGGCGTCAATGAGATGAGCGCCGCTCTCAAGCGCCGCCTCAACTTCGAAACCATTCCGCCCATCGCCAACCTGGACGCCGAAATGGCGCTGGTGCGCCGCGAGACTGACCGCTTGCTCGACCGCGCGGGCATCCCGCTGCGTCTCGAGCCCGACTTTCTCGATATCTTGGTCACCACTTTCCAGGATCTCCGCTCCGGTAAGACCCGCGAGGGCCAGGCGCTCGATTCGCCGTCCACCGTGATGAGCACCGCCGAAGCCGTGAGCGTGGGGTACGCCGCGGCCGTGCATGCGTACTACTACAACGGCGGCGAACTGATACCCGATCACCTGGTCCACAGCCTCACCGGATCGGCCCTGAAGGACAACGCCGACGATCTGAAAAAGCTGGAGCACTATTTCAACCACGTGGTGAAAAGCCGCCAGGGGCATCTTTGGCCCAGCTATTACGCGGCCCGGAAGCACCTGCTGTGAGCCGCCCGCCCAGCGAGATGGATGCCCGCATCCTTCGGCTCACGGAGCCCGTGGTCTTCTTTCCGGTGCGCCACCACAGCCCCGCCTGCGCCCGATTGATGAGCGTGCTGGCGGAACGGCTGCGTCCGAAGGCGATTCTCATCGAGGGTCCGTCGGATTTCAACCCGAGCCTGGGTGAGCTGCATCGCGGGCACGAATTGCCCATCGCGATCTACAGCTACGTCCGACTGGGCGCCGGGCTTCGCCTTGGCGCCTTCTACCCGTTCTGCGTCTATTCGCCGGAATGGCAGGCGCTCCAGGCATCCCGCAGGCTTGCAGCCCCGGCCCGTTTCATCGACCTGCCGTATCGCGACCGCGCGCTACGCTCGCCCGCGTCCCACCTCTACGCCGATACGCAGGAGCGCCGGGGCAGCTATTTCGAATCGCTGGCTGCCGGGATGGCGTTGGAAGGCTTCGACAACCTTTGGGACACGCTATTTGAGATCGATGCGTCACTCGATGTAGAGGCATACTTCGAGCGGGCGCATCGCCTGATGTTCTATGCGCGCGTGACCGACGTCCGCATGGCCACCTGGTCCGATCAGCGGCGCGAGGCGTTCATGGCAGGGCAAATCGCGGCGGCGCAAGCCGAGTTCGGCGCGCCTCTACTGGTTGTGACCGGCGGCTTCCACAGTTACGCGCTGTTCGCGCGCCTGCATGGAATCGCCTTCGAAGATGCGCTGCCCGAGCCGCCCATGAACGCTAGTGAGCCGGCGGTCACCGATCACGGAATCGCGCTTACGCCGTATTCCTACGAGCGCCTGGACGCGCTGACCGGCTACGATGCCGGCATGCCGAATCCAGGCTTCTACCACCGCGTGTGGGACGATCGGCAAGCCGCGCGGCCCGATAGTTATCGCGCCATGCTGGCCCAGGCGGCCGCTCAACTGCGCGTCCGGAAGCAGCAGGTGAGCACCGCGGACCTCATTGCCGTCGAGTCGATGGCGCGCGGTCTGGCGAATCTGCGCGGTCACGCGGCCGTTTGGCGGCAAGACCTTGTCGATGGGGTGACCGCGGCGGCCATCAAGGAAGAGCTGTCCGCCGGGGGCCGCCATCCGTTCCTGGACGCGCTGCACCAGGCGTTGCGTGGCAACCGCCGGGGCCGGTTGGCGGCTGGAACTGCGTTGCCGCCAATCGTTGCCGATATCGAACGCCAGCTTCAGGCGTACGATCTGGAGCCCAAACCCAGCGCCCGCGGCCTCGTTTTGGACTTGCACACGCCCGAAGACCTGGCGCGCGTTCGTGTGTTGCATCAACTGGCCGTCGTCCGGATCTCCAGCTTCGCTCTGACCGGCGGCTCTCCCATCGCCCGGCCGGGAGACACCTCGGCGCTGCTAGAGCGCTGGAGGATTCAGTGGAACCCGGAGTTCGACGCCAATTGCATCGAAGCCGCCATCTACGGAACAACGCTTTGGGACGCCAGCCGCGCGCGTCTGATGGAACTTGCCAACTCGATGGAGCGGAGCGCATCGGGGGCGGCGAACCTGTTACTCGAATCGTGCCTGATGGGGCATCTCGACCTGAGCCGCGACTTTCATACGCGCCTGGTGGAGCTGCTGCGCCAGGACGGCGATTTCGTTTCGGTGGGCGCCGCGCTGGCCACGCTGCTCTACGTGTACCGGTATGACGACGTACTGGGATCGGCAGGGCTGTCCGGCGCCGGTGAGATATTGGCCGAAGCCTATGATCGGGCTCTTTGGCTAATCGAGAGTTGCGGCGCTCGGCAGGGAGAAGAGCCGGGCGTCGTCTTCGCAATTCGGGCCCTGCGAGACACGCTGGAGCGTTGCGGCGAGGCGCTCGCACTCGATCGGGGCGAATTCGTAACGATCTTACGGCGCGCCGCGGCGGCCAGCCACTGGGCCACGTTTCGCGGCGCTCTGACGGGGGCGCTCTGGAGCCTTTCGGAAGCCACCTTGGAAGGGATCGGCGCGGATTTGCCTCGCACCTCCGATCCTCAGCACCTGGGCGATTTCCTGGTAGGCCTTTTTCACGTTGCGCGCGAAGTGGCGCAGCGCAGCCCCGCCTTGCTGGCACAGATCGACGCTCTGATGCAGGAAATGGACGCGGAGGATTTCCTGGCTGCCCTGCCGCCACTACGGCTCGCATTTTCCGTATTCACCCCGCGGGAAAAGGAACTGCTAGTGGGAACCCTGTTCCACGAAGAAGCCCGTGGACCTTCTCTGGGCGTGCCAGACCTGCTGGCGGCCCGTCATCTGGCATGGGAGGCTCGACTGCTCGACGACATGGCCCGCTATGGCGTTCGCGGGGGACGCCGGTCATGACCAATGGACTCAGGCGTATCCGCTGGAGGTTGGTCCTCGGCGCCGATGCGCAGCAGTGCATCGGCTGCGGATTGGACGATCGCGACGCTGCATGCGATCGCGCGCTCAGCTTTCTGTATGACCGGGAGTATGGGGACGACCGCAACAAGCGAGGCGCGGATCTTTCCGCTTCCAGCCTCACTATTCCGGACTGGATCAACCAGGTCCACACACTCTTCCCCAAGAAGACCATCGAGCGCCTGGAGCGCGATGCGCTGGAACGTTACAAGATCGAAGAGATTGTGACGAACCCCGGAGTGCTCAGCCGTGCCACGCCCAACCAGTCGCTACTGGAAGCCGTGCTGCGAACGAAGCACCTGATGAACCACGAAGTCCTCGCCATGGCTCGGCAGTTGGTGCGCCGTGTCGTCCAGGACCTGATCGAAAAGCTCGCCGTGCAGATTCGCCAGCCATTCTCCGGAGCTCGCGAGCGCCGGCCTTCCTCCGTCAAGATTGCCAGGAACTTCGATTGGCGCACCACCATTCGCCGCAATCTGAAACACTACGATCGGGCCTCGCGGCGCCTGACCATCGAAACACCACATTTCATTTCGCGCGTGAAGCGGCGCGTAGATCGATGGCAGATCGTCATTGTGGTCGACCAGTCCGGCAGCATGGCCGGTAGCGTCATTCACGCCGCAATCACCGCATCGGTTTTCTTCGGAGTGCCAGCCCTGCGTACCCATCTGGTGTTGTTCGACACCTCTATAGTGGACGTGACCGCGGACTGCACCGACCCTGTGGAGACGCTGATGAAGGTGCAACTCGGCGGCGGCACGGACATCGGTCAGGCGCTGCACTACGCTTCGACTTTGGTCGACAACCCGCGCCGGACCATCGTGGTCCTCATAACCGATTTTTATGAAGGGGCGCCCGTCGAGCGCCTGTTTTCGGTCACCAGGCAGCTCATCGAAAGTGGCGTGACGCTGCTCGGTCTTGCGGCCCTCGATGAGCAGGCGGATCCGGCGTATGACCGCGAAGTGGCGGCCGCTATGGTGAGGTTAGGCGCGCAGGTCGGCGCGATGACTCCCGGCGAACTGGCCAATTGGGTCGCGCAGAAGGTCGGCTAATGGCCAGGCAAGATCTACTCGCGCTCACCTGTGACGATCTGATAGCTCTGAGCAATCGCGGCGTTGTCAAGCGGGCCCAGCGCGAGAGCGATTCTGGCGAGACGGCCGTCCAAATCGAAGAGGATGCCGGCGGCAACGTGTTGGCCCGCTGGCCGGATGGCGCCGCCTGCCGCATCTCTCCGCACGAAGCACTCTCGGGCCAGTGCTGCACTTGCGCGGCGACAGCCGTTTGCCGTCATCTGGTGGGCACCATTTTGGATTACCAGCGCTACCAGCGTCTTATTGCCGCGCTAAATCAAGCGCCGGCCGAGCCGGAATCGTGGGATCCGGGCGCGATCTCCGATGAAGCGCTGGCATCTTCCTTCACCGTCCGGCAACTGGCTGCCCTGCGCCAGCTGTTCGAAGGCGGATTGGTAGTGGAACTGCACCGGGGGCCTCGGCCGAGAGCGCGGTTGCACAATCTGGCCCATTCCATTCGATTTCTTGTCGCGGGAAATCCGCACTACACACGCTGCGATTGCGCCGAGCCAGCGCCTTGCAGCCATGTGCCGCTGAGCGTCTGGGCGTTCCGTCTGTTGCCGGCGGGTCGTGCATCGGGCCTGGTGTCCACCGCGCGGGAGATCGTAGGAGCGCCGGCCAAACTCCTCGACGATTTGGATCAAGCTCTGGAACAGGTGTTCGACCACGGCATCGCCGAACTACCCGATCCGCTTGCGAGGCGTCTCCAGCGGTTGGAGAACGAATGCCGTCGGGCGGACATGGTGTGGTTAGCGGATGTCCTGCTTGAATTGATCGAACAGCGGCGCCAGTACGAAACTCACGACGCGCGTTTCAGCCCGGTGCAAGCCGCGACGTTGATCGGCGAACTGGTCATTCGCGCAGATGCAGCCCGGTTTCCGCAACAAACCGTAGGCGATTTATTCATGAGCCTGATTCACACCTGCGAGTTGAATGGCGCCGATCCGTTCGATTATCTGAACCAGCTACAGCGGCACGCGGAGGAGTTGAAGCTAACGCCG
>JBEKNN010000194.1:0-17746 GCA_049522755.1 Bryobacteraceae bacterium
GGAGATCGGCTTTTGGTCGTTCAGGCGCGCCCGCCAGGACGCAAGTGTTGGCGTCGCGGGTACCGACGTCGCGCTCGCGCGCCGCCCGGCCGACCAGTGTTCCCGATAAGAGATGGCTACCTGATAGCTTCCGATAGTAGATATCGTTCTACGTCCTTGCTCATGCCCGGGGGCGCGCCGGCTGGTCGCTCGCAATGACGAGTCGGGACCGAGCAGCGACGGTCGCTACAATCGAACCGTTTGCCCGTCACAGTCTTAGACAGCAAAGGGCTCCCCGGCCACCGTCGCGGGCGGCAAGCATACCAAGGCTCCGCATGAAGCCTGGATCGCCGCCGACCCGTTCAAAGTGGGTTTCGCGTTCTCATTACGGGAGTGCACGGCTTTGACCGCACCGTGGCGTTTGCGATAGACGACGATTCAGCCGTCATTGCGGAGCGCGTACGTGAAAAGCCGGATGAATAGGAGGTGCGACGTATTCAGCTGCGGTGGTGGGGTGTCCGGCCTAAGTCGGAAATCGCCCGTCGTCTCGATCAGGTACTCGCCACCTGACATCACGCGAGCAAGTTGCTATGCAGTATCGTAGAATTATCCGATTGCAACAGGGCTATTCCGGGCTCGTACTTTGAACATATCGCATGATTAGAAAATTTGATGTGATCGCAATCGGAACCGGATCAGCGGCCTCGGCGGTTGCGTCGCGCTGTCGCGAAGCAGGATGGCAGGTTGCGATTGTGGAGTCCAGGCCGTTCGGAGGAACCTGCGCTCTTCGGGGATGCGACCCCAAAAAAGTGCTGGTCGGAGCTGCCGAAGCTGTTGACTGGAGCCGTCGAATGAAAGGCAGGGGAATTCAGGCCGCGAGGCTTGAGATCGATTGGCCGGAACTAATGCGTTTCAAGCGTACCTTCACTGAGCCCGTTCCCAAACGGCGCGAAGACGGTTTCGCGAAAGCCGGCATCACAGCGTTCCATGGCAAGGCGCGCTTCGCCGGCCCGACTACGGTGCACGTAGGGGAAGAGATATTGGAGGGACGATACGTCGTTATTGCGGCCGGGGCGATACCCGCAGATTTGGAGATTGCCGGCACTGAGCACCTGACAACAAGCGATCGGTTCCTGGAGTTGGACGAAGTCCCGGCGCGGATTCTTTTTATCGGAGGCGGGTATATCGCCTTTGAGTTTGCGCATGTGGCGGCGCGTGCGGGATCGCAGGTCACAGTCCTCCACCGTGGCCCGCGTCCCCTTGCCCTTTTCGACCCGGATCTCGTTGATCAGCTCGTTGAGCGGACTCGCGAACTCGGCATAGACGTTCGTCTCGGAACCGAAGCGATAGGGATCGAAAAGAGCTCCGCTCAGTTTATTGTTCAAGCCTTGTCCGATGGGAAGACGGGCACGTTTCACACGGATATGGTTGTGCATGCCGCGGGTCGCGTGCCCGAGATCAACGACCTGAATCTCGATGCCGCGGGGGTCGAATGGGGGAAGCGGGGAGTTCGAGTCAACGAATTCCTGCAAAGCGCGTCGAATCCAACTGTGTATGCGGCGGGAGATGCCGCCGCCAGTGGAGGCCCACCGCTGGCTCCTGTGGCGAGTTATGAAGGGCTGATCGTGGCCGCAGATCTCCTGAAGGGAAACCATCAGAGACCAAACTATCAAGGCGTTCCGTCGGTCGTCTTCACGATCCCCCAGCTGTCTGCTGTCGGTCTCAGTGAACACGGGGCACGTGAGCAAAACCTTAAATTCAGGGTCAAGCAGGAGATGACATCGAACTGGTATTCGTCTCGGCGGGTTGCGGAGACACATTCCGGCTACAAAGTGCTCATAGAAGAAGACACGGACCGCGTTCTGGGCGCGCATATTTTAGGGAGCGACGCCGGTGAAGTCATCAATCTGTTTGCGCTTGCCATCCGTTCCGGGATGCGTGCGACCGATTTACAGCACATGCTCTTTGCGTATCCGACGAGTGGCTCAAATGTCACGCGCATGCTTTAGAAAAAGACCGCGCCGGCTTCCTGGCACTGTCGAATACCTACCGATATCAGGTCGTAACTCTGTCCCTTGGACGGCTCGTCTTCGCCAGCGCAGTAGTCGCTTCGGGTCTCAGTACAACTCGTCCTCGCGGCCTTTCGTCCGGTACCTCCTGGATCTGGTTCCACCTCGGTTCGCGATCGGACCGGTGATGAATTCGGCCCGCGCGACGCCGCCCGCGCCATCCTCCTCCTCAACAACCGATAACAACCTGCGATAGACTGTTCCCTAGCTGCGAGAGCTTATGACACTCAGAAGATTGCTAAACCCGAATTCTACGGCCATGTGCGCCGTCGCAATAGTCGCCATCGCCGGCGCACTGAACGCGCAAGCGCCTGGCGCTCGCGGAGGACGCGGCGGTTTCGCCGGCGGACGTGGCGGCGTCGCCCCGGCCCTCTTCACCGCGCTTGATACGGATAAAGACGGGTCGGTGACCCGAGGCGAAATGGAATCGGCGTTCGATGCGTGGTTCGCCAGTTGGGATGCGGCGAAGACCGGGTCGCTGACGCACGATCAGTTAGTTGCCGGGTTGGCTGTTCTGTTTCCCGCGCCCGCCCCGCCCGCGGGCGGCGTGGGCGGCGTCTTCAACGCCAGGGGCAATTCGCAGCCATTGACCGCCAAACAAAGCGACATCGACGCCATGATGGCGGCGTTGCCTTCTACGCCGGGTGCGAGGCCGATGCGCTCGCGTCGGGTGCTCGTGCTGGCGCACACCGGTCCGGGGGGTTTTGTGCATGCTTCCATTCCGCTGGCGGCGAAAACGGTGGAGGCGCTGGGGAACCAGAGCGGCTTATGGTCCACTACCATCAGTTACGATGCAGCCGATATCAACGCGGCCAATTTGAAGCCGTACGATGCCATTTTTCTAGACAGCACGACCGGCTGCTTTCTCGATGACGCAGATTCGGCCGTGAGGGCAGCCCGGCGTGCGGCCTTCCTTGATTTCGTGAGAGGTGGCAAAGGCATCGCCGGCATCCACGCCGCTACCGATTCCTATCACACCGATTGCCTTGCCGAGTCGGCGGCCGCGACTCGCGGTCCCGGCCCCAGTGCCGCGGCCAACATGCTCGCAATACAGCTCATGGCGCAGGCCGACAAGAATAACGACCAGAAAATAAGCCGGCAAGAACTGGTTGCCCTTGCCGATACCTGGTTCGACAAGCTGGACGCCGACAAGAGTGGAAAGATCGAACGGGCCGATTTCGTCGCCCATTTCAATTCCGCCATCATGCCGGCCCCCGCCGGCGCCCCTGGCGGCAGAGGCGGCGCGGAAGCACCGCCGGTCTTACAATGGCCCGAGTTCAACAAGCTGATCGGCGGCTTCTTCAAATTCCACTGGCCCGATCCCCAGCTCATCACCGTAAAGATAGACGATCCCGGGAGCCCGCTCACCGCCATGTTCCACGGTCAGGAATTCGAGATCCACGATGAGACGTATACCTTTGCTCAGGATTCGTTCTCACGCGCGAATGTCCACGTTTTGACCAGCATCGATTACGACAAGATGAGTCCGGCCGACAAGGCGAAGGAGCAGAATCCGCGCACCGACGGCGATTATGCGCTGAGCTACATTCGCCGCGAGGGCCGGGGCCGCGTCTTCTACGAAGGCCACGGCCATAGCGAAAGGGTCTACGCGATTACGCCGATGCTGGAACATATTCGCGCCGGCATTCAATATGCGCTGGGCGATCTCAGGGCGGACGACAGCCCTTCAAAGCGGTAAACGCGCCATTTGCCAACGGCGGCGGCCAGCGCGATCACCGGCGCCGTTGAATCGTCGCCATCCCCGCCGGATCTTCGGAGATCAGTTCCACCTCGTCGATGTTCTTCTCTTCACCGCCGTACCTGAAGAATAACAGTCGGCTACGGACATCTGGCGGTCGCCCTCGGGCAATGCCGGCGATGAGACGATTGCTGGTACGTCTCCGCCCGCGCGGCCTGATACCCTAATCGCTTAAGACAATGACCGAACTTCGAGGTTCCCTCGCTTTTCCACGGCCACTTCCCCCCAACTGCACGCGATGGAAGTCCGGCCGGGTCCTGGTGACCTGTCTGGCGGCGCTGGCGAGTGGCGCGGTGGCGCAACCGCAACCTGCGCCGGAAACGGTGGCGCTGATGCACGCAACCGTAATCGACGGCACGGGCGCGGCTCCAAGGGCCGACTCGATGGTGCTGATCCGGGGCGGTCGGATCGTAGCGGTGAACCCGGCGGGCAACCAGCCGGCGACGAACGGCGCGCGCGTCGAGGACTTGGCTGGGAAGTGGGTCATTCCGGGGCTAATCGACGCGCACGTGCACCTGCCGAGCGGCAGCGGGGAGTTGGTGCGATACCGCGAACTGCTGAGCCGGTTGCTGCTCGATGGCGTCACCGGGTTGCGCGACATGGCGGGCGACGCGCGCGTGCTGGCGTACTTAGCGCGGGAAGCGCGCCTCGATGCGCCGGGCTGGCCCAACATATATTTCAGTGCATTGATGGCCGGGCCGACGTTCTTCTACGAAGACCCGCGCGTGCCGGACGCATCGCGCGGCGTCATGCTGGGCAGCGCGCCTTGGATGCGAGCGGTGGATGAAACCACCGACATCCGCATGGCGGTGACGGAGGCGAAAGCCACGGGCGCGACCGGCGTAAAGTTGTATGCCAACCTGTCGGTAGCACTGGTAAAGGCTATCGCGGCGGAGGCGCACCGCCAGGGCCTGTTGGTATGGAC
Organism: Bryobacteraceae bacterium; assembly: GCA_049522755.1. GTDB lineage: Bacteria > Acidobacteriota > Terriglobia > Bryobacterales > Bryobacteraceae > PALSA-243. The sequence goes on from JBEKNN010000194.1 coordinate 4,733, forward strand.
CCACGCCACGGTCTTTCCGGCGAAGCCCAGCGACGCCGTAGCGGCGGGCGCCACCACGGTTTCGCACACAGCCTACCTGGTGTGGGAGGCCGCGTCCCATGTCCCAGAGGATTACCGCTCGCGGGCCTTCGGCGACTTCACGCACATCCATCCGGACGACCCAAAGATCGTGGCGCTACTCGATCGGATGAAAGAGCACGGCACGATCCTCGATGCCACGTTGCGAGTGTTCCAGCAGGGAGCGGAACGCTCGCCCGATACATTCGGGAAGGGCATTCTGCCCTGGATCTACGCCGTTACGCGTGTGGCGCACAATGCGGGCGTGCTGGTGGATGCCGGAACCGACAGCCAAGGGCTGGCCTCCGCCAGGCAGGCCGACGAGGGTCCGGCCGTGGTCGATGAAATGGTCCTGCTGGTGGAGCAGTGCGGCTTCACGCCAGAGGCGGCGATCCAGGCTGCGACTCAGGTGAGCGCCATGGCCGTGGGTCAGGCAGCCGAACGAGGGACGATTGCGCCTGGCATGGCCGCGGACCTGGTGGTGCTGAGCGCCGATCCGACGGCGAACGTGCGCAACGTGCGGAAGATCGTCGAGGTCATGAAGGACGGCCGGGTCTTCAAGCCCGTCCTGAAACCGTAGCGGGTCGCGCACGCGAATCGCTAACGATAATGCCCGCATAACGCCATCACGCGGGCTTCTTCCAAGAGCATTCAGAATGGGACGGTATGTGCAACGGTTACGCTCCACAAATGCGGGGCCATCATTCTTCAACAGAAACCACTGTGCAGCAGGCTCGGCGGACGCGTAATAGATTTTCATTTTAATGAAGTACTGCCCCTTTCCCGCACGAGTTTCTACAAGTCAAGACCACACAGCGCAAAGAGGTAGGTGGCCCAATATTCGAGCCCGCGTTGCGATCGCTTAGGCGCGGGGTGAGACAGGTGGCTATCGCAAGCCCGGGGCATCCGCGAGTCAGCTTCAACCTTTATCACAATTTCTCCCGCCTTCTCGGAGTGGACAGTCTTGGACTGACGTCGCGACAGATAGCGGAAATCGAAGCCGAGCTTCGGCTGGGTCTTGAAACGGGGGCTTTACCTTCCTCCGGGTACTCGCCCTCCAACCCGACGACGCGTACGCCAACCTTGAGGATACCTTTGCCGGCCCGCGAACCCGATTCGGTATCCAATTGACTCTTAGCGGACTCGTATGGGTGCGGAACGAGTCGTCTCCCGGACAGTCAGTGTCGCGGAACCGACGTTTCCTGAAGTCATATGTCCCGGAAATAGACGCCTATACACGACTTAATGAGGCTTAACTGAAGGCACAGGACGTGCAATACAAGTGAGCGATGGCGCGCTTTGCAAGCCGCCTGACCCTTTTGAGCACCTTCGTCGTCACGCAAACCCCATATACCGCTAAAGGAGAGATGCAATGCCTGCCAATCCAGCCGAGACGCTACTCAGCCCGGATAATCATTCGCTGCTGATGATCGACCACCAATATCTACAGATGCTCACCGTTCGCACGACGCGAGCGAGCTCATCAACCATGCCGTGGCCCTAGTCGAGGCGGCAGCGATCTTCAAAGTGCCAATGCTGACCACGACCGCCTTCAAGGAGCGTCAGGGTTTGGTCGCGCCTCTGGCCGAGGCGACTAAGTCAGTCAAGCCGATCGACCGGACGACTCTCAATTCATGGGAAGACCCGCGTATCGTCGACTGGGTGGAGAAGACTGGACGGAAGAAGCTCGTGATCGCCGGGCAGTGGACCGAGGTGTGCGTTGCTATGCCTGTCCTATCCGCGCTCGACGCGGGCTATGAAGTTTATGTCGTCACAGATGCCTGCGGCGGTGCGTCGCGCGAAGCGCACGACATGGCGGTGGAACGCATGGTGCAGGCGGGCGCACGCCCGATCACGACTTGGGCCTATGTGTCCGAACTGCAGCGCGACTGGGCACGTGCAGCAACCGCCGAGCAGGTCACCAAATTGTTCGCACGGCGGGGCGGCGCCTTTGGACAGGGCCTGCTGTGGGAGTGGGACCTGCTGAACCTTAAGGTAGGCACACGCTGACGGCGGCGCACGGCAGATAGACGATAGACCATTCACCCAACTCGCACACCCTGCCAAGCTCATCGCACAGCGGCGATCTCGTCCCGCGTCGGCCGGTTGCCGTGCAGGCACGTGCAGGCATGGTGCTCTCCAGATTCGTAGTACGGGCGCCAGCTAGGTAACAAGCGCTTTCATCTCGCACACGCAAGCTGCGTCAACACCGATCGCCTTGAAGAAGAGAGTGCCGCGCGTCAAGAAATACAGGCAGTCTGGGGTCGATACCGCAGTATTCCCCGTTCCTGAAGGCCGGGCCTAAATACAGTGGTTCTTCTCGTGCCGACGCCATATGATTTCGAGGCCCTCGCGCGCGAGATCCTTGGGTCTCTTTAACCAGTCGCGATGTCGCCATCTGCCGCGCCTGGTCGCCATTGGCTGCTGGCAAGGCCACGATATAGATCAGACTGGATGCACCGACGGTGCTCTTGCCGATTACACTCGTAGGCCGCGTAGATCGACGAGGAGAAGCCGCATGGTTTCCGCGAACAGCCGTAGGATTGCCATGCGGACCGCAGGACAAATTATGCCGCCGGGGAATTCTCCCTTCTCTGAGACGACGTCGAAGTTGATCGTGGTTCCGAGATCCACCACTACCGAACCTCTTCTTTCGGCGCGCCCCCAAATAGAATTTGCAAGGATCGTTGCACTCGCCACTGTGTCGCAGTCAAGACTTCAGTGTCAACATGTGGTCACGAACGATGCACCGGCCATCCGCCGAATCCGGGCCGCGACGCACCTCTGTTCGAAACCGGTGTCCTCTTCCGATCCAAACGCAAAACAGCCGATGGTTTTTCGTTGGATCGAGTGTCAACTCTCTGTGAGAACTGGGCGACAATCAGCCTCGACCTGTTGGCCGCCCGATTGCAAATATACGGTGGTATCGAGTGTAGTGGGGCCGCCCTTCGCGAAACCGGAAGGAACGAGAAGGAGACGAGGCAGCCTGAATCGCTCTCAACAAAAGGAGAATTCGGAAGTGAATAACATTAAGATCGTTACATTCGTGTGCCTTGGCGTGCTATGGACAGCGCTCCCGCAGGCCAAAGCTGACGCGTGGGACCAAAAAACCGTCTTTACGTTCAGCGGACCCGTGGAGATCCCCGGACAGGTGCTGCTCCCAGGTACGTATGTTTTCAAGCTCATGGACTCACAGTCGGACCGCAGTATCGTCCAGGTGTTCAACAAGAACGAAAATCACTTATACGGCACATTCCTGACGATTCCGGACTACCGTCTGCAACCGGCCGGGAAGTCCATCATTACCTTCGAAGAGCGGGCGGCAGGAGCTCCCGAGGCGGTGAGGGCTTGGTTTTATCCCGGCGAGAATTACGGCCACGAGTTTGTATACCCCAAGGTCAAGGCTGTGCAGTTGGCCAAGGCGAACAACCAGCCGGTTGCTTCCATGCCGCCTGCACTGGCCGCCAATACCACCATGCCCGCCACAACCATGAAGGAGTCTCACGTAGTGGCGATGAAGCAGGCGCCGCTAAAGGCGCAGAAGCCGACGGAGGAGGAGGTCGAGGTCGCCGAAGTTTTCGCTCTCTCGCCATCTCCGGAAGTAGACAGTTTGCCCCAGACCGCTAGTTCTTTGCCCCTGGTGGGTCTGATCGGGTTAGTAGCGTTCGGGATCGCCATGTTGCTCCGCCGCGCCGGCGCCAATTTGATCTAAGAAAAAATAAAAAGCGACTGGCAGATGAACTCAATGCAGAAGGCGTTTCCGGCGGGAGGGCGCATCTCTACCGTCCTCGGTTACCTCCCGCTCTTTTTCCTGGTCCTGGGGCAATGCCTACCGGGCCAGACAGGACCACTGCCGGGAGACTCGACCATATCGGTGGATGTGAATCTGGTTGTGCCGCATGCGACCGTCCTGGACAGAAAGGGCGGGTTTGTCTCCGGTCTGCAAAAAGAGGACTTCCACGTATACGAGGATGGCGCGCCACAGGTCGTCCGGGTCTTTGACCATGAAGATACTCCCGTGGCCGTTGGGCTGACGGTCGATAACAGCGGCAGCATGAGCCGAAAGAGGAAAGATGTGACCACCGCGGCGCTAGCTTTCGTGCATTCCAGCAACCCGCGAGACGAGATATTCGTTGTGAACTTCAACGAACGGGCATCATTCGGGCTGCCCAATACCCAGCTCTTTTCGGCCAGCGCAGTAGAGCTGGAGGGAGCGCTCAACCGAATCAGTGATGGAGGAGATAACGCGAGTCATTACAAGCTGGACCAGGTGCTGGAGGATGCCGGGCACTCGGACGCGATCGTCTATACCGTCGGCTTATTCGATGAAGCCGAGGAGGACCGCAGCCCCGGAGTCCTCAGGAAGATCGCTCGCGCCACTGGGGGTGAGGCGTTCCTGCCCGATCAAACCAGCCAGGTTGTGCAGATCTGCGAGCAGATAGCGACGGACATCCGCAACCAGTACGCCATCGGTTACATCCCGTCTAACCAGAAGCTTAATAACACCCAGCGGACCATCAAAGTGACGGCCACGGGACGCCACAGTGAGAAGCTTCTGGTGCGGACAAGAGCCGGCTACATTGCGCCGCCGGAACGGGCGGGCCAGCCTGCGAGTTCCCGAGGGAAACTCCCATGAGAGTTGTTGGCTCCGTTCCAGCCGGACGAACGCTGAAGCTGGCAGAGTATGTATTGACGATGGTTGGTGCTTTGGCTTTGGGTTACTGCCTGACGGTCTTCCTGGAAGCGAAGTTTTATCAGGTCAGGGAGTCCCGGGATTTCGCCAGGGAGCTTCGCCTGAAAGAGGAAAACAAAGCGGCGCCAGTGGATTCCATTGCCGCCGTGGCCACACCTGACAAGCATGGTGTTGTTGGTAAACTTGAGATCGCGCGCCTTGGTGTTTCCGTGATGGTCGTCGAAGGGGTGGACGCCAGCGACCTCAAACGAGCGGTTGGCCACATACCCGGGACCGCGGTGCCAGGGGAGTTGGGGAATGTCGGAATCGCCGGTCACAGAGACACATTTTTCCGGCCTCTGCGCTCAATCCAACGGGACGATCAGATCACCGTGAGCACTCTCCAGGGAACGTATCGCTACCGCGTAGTATCCACGAATGTGGTCCGGCCGGAGGACATCCAGGTGCTGTATCCGACGGGACGCGATAGCCTGACTCTGGTCACCTGCTTTCCGTTCAATTATGTTGGATCGGCGCCGAAGCGCTTTATCGTGCGCGCCGAACGAGCGCCGGGAATATGATTACTTGACTAATCTGCGCGCGCGGTTCTCAATGCCCATACCTGCGTACGAATTCGATGAACTTGACGTGTGCTGGGGCCAGAAGGGAAGCGTGACTTCGAAGGCAAACGGCTATGGGTGCGAAAAGCAAAGGTCCGTCTCAAGACAACACGGCCTTCGGTTGTTATAGCCGCTCGTAACGAATCTCTTGGCGAATCTTCATAATCCGCCCTCTGCCGCCAGCAAGGTAACGAAATCTCCAAGCCCTACACGGGAAGTTCCGCGCTCGATGGGAACCCGTGCATCTCACGTCCCAGGTCTCCGTCATATTTCTTGGTAGTCTTGAACAGCTCCAAATGACCGTCCGAGGCGTCAAGCCGGCACGCGTCGCGCACGATCTGCATTTCAGCGGCACTCAAAGGTTGAAAGCCCCGCGCGACCTCGAGATTCTGATGCAGCACGCTAACGGAATCGATGCCGCTAATGGTCACAGCAACCGGCAGGCTCATGGCATAGCGCAGCCCCATCGTGACAACCACTGCGCCCTCGCGCACCAGTTCGCCACTTCCCCCCAAGCTCTTCATGCCCAGCGCCGCCATGCCGCGCCGATTCACCTCTGGCAGCACGTTGGTCTCGAAGCTGCGAAAAGTCGCGTCCAGGCAATTGAGGGGCATCTGCACGGCGTCGAACGGGAAGTTGTGGGAAAGCATCTTCAAGTGAATGGAAGGGTCTTTGTGTCCGGTGAACCCAAGAAACCGTACTTTGCCCTGTTGCCTGGCTGCCAGCAGGGCCTCTGCCGCGCCATTTGGAGCAAAGATCAGGTCCGGATCATTTTCGTAGATTACCTCGTGTATCTGCCACACGTCGAGATGATCGGTCTGCAGACGAGTCAGCGATTCTTCCAGCTGGCGCATCGCGACATTCTTGTCGCGCCCATGCGTACACACCTTGGACATCACAACAGCGCCGTCGCGCTTGCCCCTCAGCGCGCGACCCAGCCGCTCCTCACTTAAGCCCTGATGATATTCCCAGGCATTGTCGAAGAAGTTCACGCCGGCATCCAGGGCCTCATTGACAATTTGGGTGGCTTCGGCGTCGCTGTTCGCAGAGCCGAGGTGGTATCCGCCAATTCCCAGTGCCGAAACTTCCAATCCGGTGCGGCCCAGCGGTCGCCTGGGTATTTGCGCGCCGGATTGCCCCTGGGCTGCGAGGCCCGCGGTTCCTAGCATAAAGGCCTCCACAAAGGTTCTTCTGGTTACATCGTTTCCAGTTACATCAAATCTAGGTGGCATATTACTTAGTCGGCGGGAACGGATGCCCGCTGTTGTCTGTCATCTTGAGCATCTCTCGCACCTCGACCTGCTGCATGTCGAGAGGAAAACCATGAGCGAGGCGCGCCTCGGGGTTGTCGAATTGCAGCGACAGCTTGTAGAGCTCGAATCTGCCGTCAGCCGCATACTGCCGGCAACGGTCGCGTAGCGACTGCATCGCTGGCGGCTGCATCGGCTCGAAACCCTGAGCCGCTTTGAGCGCCTGCTGGAGAGCCTCCGGCTTATCAATCCCGGTAATCGTAGTAGTCACCGGCAGACTCATCGCGTATCTTAGGGCTTCCTCGCCGGTGAGCACGCCTTTTTGCACTGGCGCGCCGTGGCCGCAAATAGGCTTCATCCCGAGCGCGGCGATTCCCCGGCGGTTCAACTCGGGCAGTACTTGTTGCTCAAAGCTATGGAAGTTTGAGTCAAAGACATTCAGCGGCATCTGCACAGAGTCGAATGGAAAGCCTGTGGCCAGCATTTTCAGGTGAATGGATGGGTCCTTGTGTCCTGTGAATCCGACAAACCGCACCTTCCCTTGTTTCTTGGCTTGCTCCAGCGCCTCCGCGGCGCCATCCTTCCGGATGAACAAGGCGGGATCGTTTTCGAAGCACACGCCATGGATCTGCCAAAGGTCCAGATGATCGGTTCGCAGCCGGTGCAGCGATTCGTCGAGCATGCGTAGCGCAAGCGCCTTATCTCGCCCATGCGTACAGACTTTGGTCATCAGGAACACGCGATCGCGCACTCCCTTTAATCCGGCGCCCATCCAAGCCTCGGTCTTGCCGCGGTGATATTCCCAGCAGTTGTCGAAGAACGTAATACCGCCATCCACGGCCTGCCTTACGAGGCGCACTGCCGAGGGCTCGTCAGGCGCATCGCCCAGATGATGTCCGCCAAAGCCCAGCGCTGAGATCCTGTCTTTATGGCGGCCGAATTGTCGAAGAGGAATCGTGTCTCCATTAGTGTTCGGCATCAAGCGCTCCCGTCATCGTTCCAACTCGTGCAAGCCAGCTACCAATGTCTGGACTCTAACTGAGAGCCGCTTGTTTTGCGGCTCCTGCTCAGTCAGTCGAAATATCGCCAGCAGGGGTCGTCCAGACGCCACTTAGGGCGCTGCATCGCTGCAATCAGCGCATTGAGCTGATCTGGGGTAGCTTCGATACGTCCCAGCCGCCGCCCAGCGCCTTGATCAAGAGGACGCTGGCGTCCATGCGGCGCCGCAAAATGTCGACTTCGTTCCGCTCGTTTTGCAGGGCAATAGTCTCGGCGGAGACAACCTGAAGGTAGGGGTCGACGCCGGTCTGATATCGATTCGTGAAGATCTCAACTCCCCGCTCGGCCTCGGCGACCGCCTCCCTTTGCTGCACCGTCTCGTGCTCCAGTATCCGAAGCTCGGCGAGATTGTCTTCCACTTCCTGAAATGCGACGAGCGTGGTCTGGCGGTAGTTAGCAACCGTAGCGTCGTAATTGGCTAGCGCGCCTTCCGATGTGGCCCGGCGCCGGCCACCGTCAAAAATCGTCTGCAACATAGTGGGTCCGGCCGCCCAGAACCGGCTGGGCCAGTCGAGCAAATTCATGATGGAGTTACCTTCCAGGCCACCGGTGGCGCTTAGAACAAGGTTCGGGAAATAGGCCGCGCGCGCAATCCCGATGCCTTCATTCGCCTCTCCGACACGGCGCTCACTGGCCGCGATGTCGGGACGCCGCTCCAGGAGTTGAGATGGGACCCCAACTGGGATGACTGGCGGCTCGAGGTCTAAAGGCGCGGGCGCGAGAGCAAACTCCGCCGGCGGTTTTCCAATCAAAATCGCGATGGCGTGTTCATATTGCGCCCGCATCACGCCGATATCGGTATCCTGCACACGCGCGGTATCCAATTGCGTTTTCGCCTGCACCAGGTCGGACTCCGGCGCGGCGCCTCCGTTGAGCAGCGCCGTGGTGAGTTTCACCATATCGGCGTACTGATCCACGGTCTCGTGCAGCAACCTTTGCTGTGCATCGGCGCTCCGCAACTCGAAATAGTCCACCGCCAGTTCGGCATGCAGGCTGAGAGCGGCGGTCTCAAGATCGGCGGCGACAGCTTGCGCCTCCTCGCCGGCAGAAGTGACAGACCGGTGGATCCGGCCCCATAAGTCGACCTCGTACGAAAGGTCGAACGGCAGAGTGAACCCCGATCTGGCACTGGTACCGACGCTGGAAGGAAAATAGGGCTCATTGGGCGAGTAGCGCAAGGATTCAATATTCGGGTTCACCCCAATGGTCGGAAATTCCGCCGCCCGGTTATAACGGACCATGGTGCGCGCCTGACGGAAGCGCGCTTCCGCTATCTTCAGATCCTGGTTGGATACCGTCACCTGCGCCTCGAGCGCATTCAACTGGGAATCACCGAAGATTTCCCACCAATTGCCGCGCAGCCCAGGCGCGCTAGGATTAGCGGTCTTCCATTGATCGGATTCTTTAAACGAGTCGGGCGGCGGCTCTTTATATGCAGGGGTCGCTGGGACCTGCGGCCTCTGATAGTTGGGGCCAACCATGCAGCCAACCAGCAGCAGTAACAGGAACGCGGGACACAGGCTAAGATACTTCATTGCGCTGTTCCCGTGGCCCGAACGGGCGTGCCGCTGATCAACGAGTCGGATGGGCTGGTAATCACCTGGTCCGTCGGCTTCAGTCCGGAAGTCACTTGTACCGTGCCCCCATAGTCCACCCCGATGGTGATCGGAACCAACTGTGCGTGACCGTTGCGAACGACGCCGACGCGAAGACCTTCGGAGCGGAACAACAGGGCGTTGGCAGGAATAATCACGGAGCGACTCTGACTGGGCAATTTAAGATGAACGTGCACGTAAGCCCCGGGAAGCAACCGCCCGGTAGGGTTGTCGACGTCTATTTCCGTGTTCAAGGTCCGCGATGCCATGTCGATAGATTGGGAGGTCCGGGTAATTTCGCCGCGAAAGGTTTCACTCGGAAATTCATCCAGCGTGAGAGTCGCCACGGCGCCTAGGCGTGCCGCGCGAGAATAGACTTCCGGCACGGCGACAAAGACGCGAAGAGTGCTGGTCTGCGCAAGTTGAAAAAGTTCCTTGGTCGGCGAGCCGGCGCCTGCATCGATTAGCCAGCCGGTGTCGGTGTTGCGGACCGTGATGACTCCATCAAAGGGAGCGTAGACCTTCTCGAACGAGACCAGGTCCTCGAGCCGGCGGACATTAGCAGCATACGAATTAACCGATGCTTGCGTCGCGCTGAAGTTGTCCACGGCCTGATCGGTGGCCTGTTGGGAAACGGAACGCGTCTTTACCAACTCTTGCCAACGCTCTGCTGTAGTCTTCGTTAACGCCAGGTTCGACTTGGCATTCTCCAGGTCTGCCCGCGCCTGTTCCAGTTGCTTGTCCAACTCGGGCGTGTCGATTGTGGCTAACAGGTCGCCCTTCTTCACTTTCGCGCCTATGTCGTAGTACCACTTCACCAGGTATCCGTTGGTTCGCGCGTATATGGGAGAGTTGACGAAAGGCTGTGTAGCTCCCGGTAGAACCACCTCATCGATAGGTGCGGCGGCCTTCGGACACACCACGCTGACGTCCTCGATGGCGGCCTGTTCCGTGGCCTCCTGGAGGTTGGATTCCGCTTCTACGCGGCCGTGGATGCCCGAGTAGATCGCAAGTCCAAGCGCAACTACCGCCGCCAGACCTGCCAACAAAGCCAATCGGCTGGCGCCCTTTATCTCGTGTTTAACTTCTGGCATTGGGATTCTCCGTTTCCGGGCTCTGCGAATTGCCGTGGGACAAGCGCATTCCATGCAACAAGCCGAACACCGTGGGAACAAAGACAAGCGTGGCGACCGTGGCACAGAGTAAGCCGCCCACAACAGCGCGGCCCAGAGGGGCGTTCTCCTCGCCTCCATCGCCCAAACCGAGGGCCATCGGAATCATGCCTATGATCATGGCGAGGGCGGTCATCAGAACCGGTCGAAAACGCGTGAAGCCGGCCTCGATGGCGGCCTTTAGCGGGTCCCCGTGGGTGGCGAGGCGCTCAGTGGCAAATGCCACCACGAGAATACTGTTCGCAGTAGCGACGCCCATACACATGATTGCGCCCATGAGCGCGGGCACGCTGAGAGAGGTGTGAGTGAGAAACAGGAAAACGATGATGCCGGCTAATGCAGCGGGCAGCGCCATGATGATGATGAACGGGTCAAGCCAGGACTGGAAATTGACGACGATCAAAAAATAGACCAGGACGATCGCAAATCCGAGCCCTGCCAGCAAACCTTCGTAAGACGTGCGCATAGTCTGGAGCTGCCCGCGTACGCGGAAAAAACTTCCCCGAGGGAGCAGCTTTTGATTCTGATCGACGATGCGAGTGACGTCCCGGCCCACGGCTCCAAGATCGCGATCCTGAACGGAGCCGTAAATATCCACCACCCTGCGAATGTTGTAGTGAGACAGGACCTCCATCTCACTCCCGCGATTGATTGAAGCCACATTGGAAAGGATTTCGGGATGAATCATGTCCGGGGAACTAATCGGGATGTTGCCGACATCCTGAAGCGACTGGACACGATATTGCGGATTCTGGGAGATCATCTCGTATTGCACGCCGTTCTGCCAGTTCAGGAAAAAGGAAGGAGTGGTTTGAAAACTTCCGCTCAAGGCGACCAGAAGGCTGTTGGTAACATCGCGATCCGTGTAGCCGCCCTGCGCAGCCTTGGTTCGGTCCACATTCACGTTGAATCTGGGATAGTCAAATTCCTGTTGAATGCGGATGTCGGTCAAGCCGGCGACATGCCGCAGTTGGTTCCGTACGGTGTCAGCCACCTGGCGATTGGCCTGAAGATCCTGCCCTTCGATCTGGACATCCACGGGAGCCGGCAGTCCGAAGTTGAGGATTTGAGTGGTCATATCAGCGGGCAGGAAGTAGAAGGTAGTGCCGGGAAATTCACGAGGTAACGTTTTTCGCAGGTTGCGGATGTAATCGGGCGTGGCGTGGTGTTTGGCGTTAAGGGCGACCATGATATCGGCATCCGCCGCGCCGATGACTCCGGACGTGTTGTACATATAGTTGAGCTGGCTATAAGGAAGGCCGATATTGTCGGTAATATTATTCACTTCAGGCCTGGGAATCTCGCGCCGGATCGAGCGCTCGACGAGGTCGCAAAGCATTGCGGTGTCTTCGATGCGCGTTCCGGTTTTGGCACGGACATGAAGAATGAACTGGCCGCTGTCGGTGTTCGGGAAAAAGTCCTGACCAAGCCACGGGACCAACGCGCCAGCCGTAAGACAGACCAGAAGAAAAGTAGGTACAAACAGGAATCGTTTGCCGACTACTGTTGTCAGCAACCGTTGGTATGCCCGCCGCCCGCCTTCAAAGCCGCGGTCGAACGCCTTCTGGATTCGGACTAGGGGATTGCGCGACGGCGGGGCATTCTCTTCCCGAGGTTTGAGAAGGTACATCGCCAGGGTGGGAACCAACGTTCGCGACAGGATATACGACGCCAGCATGGCGAAGATTACCGCCTCGGCGAGCGGCTGAAACAGATAGTGGGCCACGCCACCCAAAGCGAACATGGGGAGAAAGACGATGCATATGCAAAGAGTGGAGACCAGCGCCGGTACTGCGATTTGCGCCGCGCCGTCCAGAATCCCCTGATACAGCGGCTCGCCCTCCTCCAGGTGACGGGAAATATTCTCAATGGTCACCGTAGCGTCGTCCACCAGGATGCCGACGGCCAGAGCCAAGCCGCTCAGCGTCATCAGGTTAATGGTTTCATGCCGGAAGCTGAGGATAATCACCGAACTCAAGATAGCCAGCGGGATCGACACGCCAATGATTACGGTGCTGCGCCAGCTTCCCAGGAAGAGCAGGATCATAACCGCCGTGAGTAGGGCCGCGATGCAGGCTTCCCGCACTACGCCGCTGATGGCGGCGCGAACAAAGACGGACTGGTCCGCCAACGGTTGGATCTTGAGTTGCGGCGGGAGCGTCTGCTGCACGCGGGGAAGCATGGCGCGAATGCCTTGGACAACGCTCAGCGTGGACGCGTCGCCGTCTTTGATTACCGTTTCCAAAACGCCCCGGCGCCCATCCTGACGGACGATGTTAGTCTGCGGGATGAAGCCTTCGCTCACGTGCGAAACATCTCTGACATAGATAGTCGAGTTGCCCACTACCTTCACCGGCAGGTCATTCATTTCTTCGACGGTTCTCGGCGCCGAGTTAGTCGCGATGTCGTATTCGAATTGATCGATCTTTGCGGTTCCCGAGGGCGCCACAACATTTTGGTTGGCCACCGCAGTCACGATGTCTTGCGGCGAGAGCCCCTTGGATTGAAGCAATCCGCTGTCCAGGTTGACCATGACTTCTCGTTGCTTTCCGCCGTAGGGATAGGGCACGGCCGCGCCCGGAACCGTCA
>JBEKNN010000195.1:0-17721 GCA_049522755.1 Bryobacteraceae bacterium
TTTGACCGTGCCGCCGAAAGCCAGGCTATCCGCATCCAGGTCGTAATTTCCAGCCAGGTCCAGCTTGGCGCCGGGAACTCCGAACGACAACTGGCTGAAGTGGATTATGGCATTGTCGAGCTGGAATACCCCGGTCATTTGCGAGACCGCCTGATCGGTCTCCTCAGACTGCGGGTTTCCCTGGGCGCGCCGGCTCAACCCGTTAAGCTGATTTTGAATGGTGGATCGGAGCAGTTTTCCGTCCCGCACTTCAAAGTGCCCATCCAGCTTCAGCTTCTCGCGCACCTTTCCCGTCAACGGAGGAATATCGATTTTGGTTTTGAGCGCCAGCCGTCCTTCCATGAATGGCTCTCCGCGCATAGCCAGACGGAGAACGTCGCGCAAATCTCCGTCGGGCATCGATACATCGAGACTGATGGCGCGCGGCAGGCCGGCTTCGTGGCGGATGATGCCGCCGCTGGTGGTGAAACTGGTCGATCCGAGCTTGGCAACCACTGGCTTCAAAATGGTATTTCCGTTTCCGCCATCCACTAGAACGGTGAAGCGGACCGAGAGCGGCACGGGGTTTCCGCCCATCTTCAGACGGAAATTTGGGATAAAGGCGTCGCCGCTGGCATTGATGGCGGAGAGCTTGCCTTCGAACCGGCCAGTGGACCGGAGCGTGCCGGCGATCCCATTGAACACGCCCAGATCGGCTTTGTCGAATCGATATTCTCCGGCCAGCGGCGTGTCACCAGGCTCTTGCGCGGACCACGGTCCGAAGCTGCCGCTGCTCTGAATATTTCCCGGGGGCTTAGCGTTGATCAGCGAAGCTTCGTATTTCATTCCCACGCCGGCGCCTACGGATTCGAGGCGCATGCGCTGAATGACGAATCGCAGTGGAATTTTACGCGGGTCCCGTGGCAGCAGCGTGAGCGTGGCGTTTTGAACGGTTACTTCCTGGATGATTACCCCGGTGTTTGTGCCGGCGCCTGGTGATGCGCCTGGTGTTCCGCCTGGCCCGGCGCTTGGAATGTCGCGCGAGTTGGATTGAGCGTGGCCGGAGAACACGGGCCGCTCACCGGGGGGCGGAACTTGGATATCCATCCCATCGAGCGAGACGCTGGTCACCAGTTTTGGAGTTTTGAACAGGTCGTCCAGATTGATTTCGCATGCGAACTTTTGGATCGTGAAGAGTGGAGCCGCGGGCCCGGCAATAGCGAGATCCTGGCGCCGCTTCGACCGCAACTCCAGGCCTTCGCCCTCGATGGTCACCATTGCGCCCCGGCCGCGCGTCAGAAGAAGGCGAAGCATCGAGGTTCGCGGTATCCCGATATGCAGTGCCCGAAGCTCCACGTCGCTGTTGAAGCGCCGGCTCAAATACTGCATCACCTGCTGGCGGGCGTAAGGGTCTATGCGGTTGCGGAGGGAGGCCGCCGCCAATACCAGCCCGATGGTTACGGCCAGCGCTGCCAGGCCGATGGCCAGCAGCCAGTTCCTCTTCCGAATCGTCAAGTTCGCGCGGCGCTCCTACCGTCATTTTAGAACCAGTGCGGCTTGGAATGGGCATCGCGACCCGGATCTGTAGCGGGCCGGCAGGCGAAACGGCATGGATAGATTCTCCAACGATCTTATGGGACGGCTAAGCGGCGCCGGCTTTCAGGCGGTTCTCTCGCCTGAACACCGCGGCGGCTTTCGCCCGGAAGAGACGCTCGCGGCAGGGACTGGGCTGCGCTCGCATCGCGCGCCACAGCCTGCCGGCCCGTCCCCCAACGCGTGCGCGCAGCCTTCAGAATTGTCTGAACCCGCTTCACGCTTTTCGAAGATGCCAGAGATGAAAACGCCGCCGAGAGATTTATGAACGCCGCCAAGAGGTGATTTGCGCGCCTTCGAAAAGCGCCGGCAAGCCGGCTTTCGCGATGAGCACTGGCGGGTTCAAGTTGCGCTGCATGGCGGCCGGGGGCTCTGCGGCAACAAATTAAGGCTGAACGCCTGCATAAACAGGAATCGCGCCGCGCGCCGCGTTCTTGTAAACAATCCCGCCCTTCATCACAAATACAACGCGCCGAACGGCCGTGATGTCCTTTAACGGATCCCCATCGAGAGCAATGATGTCGGCCTCCAGGCCGGGCGCGATCGAGCCGATCCGATCGGCCAAGCCAAGCGCTTCGGCCCCCAGCGAGTTGGCGGAGATCATCGCCGCCATTGGATCAACTCCGCCGTCGCGCACGCGGTCAACGAACTCCTCAGCGTTGCGCCCGTGCGCGCCCGCCGCGGCGTCCGTGCCGAAAACAATTTTCAGTCCGGGAATTCGCACCGCGCGTCGCATCAGCTCGTGGTTCATCGGCAGGATCTTCTCAAACACCGCGAAACCCTCCTTATCCGCAGGGTAGAACGGTGTGCCGGCATACTTGCCCATGTTCAGGAGATAGGTTTCGAGCAGCAGCCCGGCTTGCGGGTCGAAATACGTTCCCTTTTCGGCCATCAGTTTCAGATCGTCGTCCGTCGCCCCCAGGCCGTGCTCGATTTCCGTGCACCCGGCAAGCGTTGCGGCATGGACGGCGTCTCTGTAAGCGTGCACCAGCGTGCGCAGGCCCTGCTTCTTCGCTTCATCGCAGGCCGCGTCCAATTGCTCCTGCGAAAGCGTCATCCGCCCTTCCAGCATGCCCCCCGATGCGAAGATTTTGATCAGGTCGGCGCCCGCTTCCTTTTGCTTCCGCACGTACGCGCGGATTTCGTCCGGCGTCCCGGTCCGCTCGCCTCGCCCTTGCAGCGGATCGAGCGCAGTAAGCAGGCGCGGGCCGGGGAGCATGCCTTTGCCGATGGCATCGCGCAAGGGAGCGTCCGTGGGCGAACCCACGCTCTGCACGGTCGTAAAACCCGCCATCAGGGTCGCCCATGCATTCGAGGCCGCTTGATATGCGGCTTCCTGGGTTGTTCCTCCCATTCCGGCATTTTTCCCATCTTTGCCGAAGCTCCAGGTAATGTGCACGTGGGCGTCAATCCAGCCAGGCAATGCGGTCAGGCCGCGCAAGTCGTAGTCCACCGGCCCGGCCTTAGGGTCAATGGCCGCTATCTTTGAGCCCTCGATCGCGATGCGAGTGTTGTGCAGCACGCGCCCTTTGCCGTCGAGCGCCGCGCTCACGGCGAGCACGATGCGTTTGTTTTGCGCAGGCTTCGGTGGAGATACTTGTTGCGCCAGAGCGCCGGCGCAGGGAACGCATAGAACCATCGCCGCGAATCGCGCGATAGCTCTTCCCTCCGCTCGCAAGCGCACTGAGACTCCGGTCACACTGAAATTATAGAGGCTCGCGCAAATTATAGAGGCTCGCGCAATTTGGGCGACAGCGCGAAGCCAGAGAGCCAGGCTACAAATTCCCTCTGCGCTCCTGCTCGCGCTCAATCGCCTCGAACAGCGCCTTGAAATTGCCTTTGCCGAAACTGCGGCTGCCCTTGCGCTGGATCACTTCGTAGAACAGCGTCGGCCGGTCTTCCACCGGACGCGTGAAGATCTGCAGCATGTAGCCTTCGTCGTCGCGGTCCACCAGAATGCCCAGCTTGCGCAGTTCGGCCAAGTCCTCGTCGATGGGGCCGACGCGCGCCAGTAACTCGTCGTAGTAAGCCGACGGCACGCGCAGAAAATCCACGCCCTGCCGCTGCAAGGCGCCCACGGTTTCGACGATGTTGTCCGTCGCCATAGCGATATGTTGAACGCCGGGTCCGCGGTAGAACTGCAAATACTCCTCGATCTGGGATTTGCGCTTGCCCTCGGCCGGCTCGTTAATGGGAAACTTCACGCGCTCGTTGCCGTTCGACATCACCTTCGACATCAGGGCCGAATACTCGGTGGAAATGTCCTTGTCGTCGAAGTGCTTGAACATGCGGAAGCCCATCACCGCGCTGTAGAATTCCACCCAACGGTTCATCTCGCCCCAGCCGACGTTGCCCACCATGTGGTCGACGTACTTCAGCCCGGCGGGGCGCGAAACCACGTCCTCGCTCTCCACGGCCGCGAAGCCGGGCAGGAACGCGCCTTGATAGTTGCGGCGCTCGACGAAGGTGTGGATAGTGTCGCCGTAAATGCCGATGGATGCGATGCGCGCTTCGCCGTGCGCATCGCGCAGCGTCTCCGGCTCGCGCACGCTTCTCGCCCCGCGCTGCGTGGTTTCGCGCCAGGCGGATTCCGCGTCGTCCACCCAAAGCGCGATATCGCGGACGCCATCGCCGTGCAGGCGGACATGGTCGGCGATCGCGGTTTCCGGCGCGAGCGGCGTGGTGAGCACGAAGCGGATTTTGTTCTGCGTCAGCACGTAGGAAGCGCACTCGCGCGTGCCGGTCTCGGGTCCGCGATAGGCCGTAACGCTGAACCCGAAAGCCGAGCGGTAGTAGTGCGCGGCCTGGCGCGCGTTGCCAACGTAGAACTCGACGTAGTCGGTTCCGTTGAGTGGAAGAAAGTCCTTTTCAACCTGCGTGGGTTGTTCCAATACTTGCGGCATAGGTTTTCCTTAATGCGTCGATGCAGAGGCGGTTGTCGTCGTCGAGGCCCGTGGATATACGGAGGCAGTTCGGCAAGCCGAACGCCGCCAACGGGCGCACCACTACGCCTTGCGTCAGCAGTTCTTCGAAAATGCGCGCGGCGTCCGCGGCCGAAGGCAGCATGGTCATTACGAAGTTGGCGTGTGACGGCGCTACCGTCAGGCCCATATCTTCCAAACCGGCGGTGAGGTATTTCAAGCCGCGCGCGTTGAGCTCGAGCGACCGGTGCAGAAACTCCTTATCGTCGAGCGCGGCGATTCCGGCAGCCTGGGCGGGCGTCGAAGGCTCGAAAGGCAGCTTGACCTTCAGCAGATTGCGGATCAGCTCCTCGTGCGCGAAGCCATAGCCGATGCGCACGCCCGCCAGGCCGTAGATCTTCGAAAACGTGCGCAGCGTGATCACGTTATCGTACCGGTAGTGCATGGAATCGGGATAGAGCGGATTGTCCTTGGCGTATTCGAAGTAAGCTTCGTCGAGGATGATCAGCACACGCTCGGGCACGTGCCTGTAGAACTCGGCGAACTGGCGCCGCGTGAAGATGGTTCCAGTAGGGTTGTTGGGGTTCGCCAGATAGACGATCTTGGTATTCGCGTTGATCTGCTGCGCCAGCGCGGCCAGATCGTAATGCCAATCGGCGTATGGCGCGGTGCGGTACTTCACGCCGCGCGATTTCGCCAGCACCTGGAATCCCATGAATGCGGCTTCGGTAGTGAGCACCTCATCCTCGTCGCACAGGAAGGCGCGGATGATGTTCGACATGATGCCTTCCGACCCGCTGCCGGCGATGACGTTGTTTACTTCACAATCGAATTCGCGCGCCAGCACCTCGCGAAGCTGCAAGCCGCCATCGGGATAGCGGTTCAGGCCTTGCAGCGCGTGCTTCATCGCCTCCACCGCCTTGGGCGACGACCCCAGCGGATTCTCGTTCGACGCCAGCTTGGCGATATGGGCAAGGCCGTATTGCTTGCGAATGGATTCAATCGTGCGGCCCGCCTCGTAGGGGCGCAACGATTCGATATATGGCGGAACCAGCGGCATCGGGGGCGCGACCTTTTTCCGGCTATCGGCGCAAACCAGCGCCACTTTCATTTTACTGGGTCATGTCACTTGGTGCGGCACGGAATCCCGGCGCTTCCCCGGCGGTGCACGGCGGTACACTAGGGCGAATGCCAGGATCGGCCGTCCTGAAACAACTCGTCGCGCTGCTAGGCGAGTCCAGCGTGCTCGAACGCGCCGAAGACCTGGCGTTGTACGAATACGACGGCGGCGTCGATAAGCGGCGTCCCGACCTGGTGGTGTTTCCGCGTACCACGGAGCATGTCGCCGCCATCGTCCGCATCGCGCGCGAGTTCCATCTTCCGCTGGTTGGCCGCGGCGCGGGCACCGGACTCTCGGGCGGCGCCATCCCGCGCGAAGGCGGCATCCTGGTAGTCTTCGCCCGCATGAATAAGATCCTCGAAGTCGATCTCGAAAACGAGCGCGCCGTGGTGCAGCCGGGCGTGGTGAATCTCGATATCACTGGGGCGGTGGCGGCGCAAGGCTACTTCTACGCGCCCGATCCATCGAGCCAGCGCGCCTGCACCATCGGCGGCAATGTCTCGGAGAACGCCGGCGGTCCGCACACGCTGGCGTACGGGGTGACCACCAATCATGTGCTGGGCCTCGAAGTAGTGCTGGCGGATGGCAGCGTGGTCCAGACCGGCGGCCACCCCGATCTTCCGGGCTACGATCTGACCGGCCTGCTCACCGGCTCTGAGGGCACCATGGTGCTGGTGACGAAAGTCACGGTTCGCCTCATGCGCAAGCCGGAGATGGTGAAGACCATTCTGGCGATCTACAACGCGAGCGAAGACGCCGGGCGAACGGTTGCCGAAATCACCGCCCGCGCCATCACGCCGGTCGCCGTGGAGATGCTCGACGGCGTGATGCTGCGCATGGTGGAAGAGGCCACCCATGCGGGCTATCCAATGGACGCAGCCGCGGTGTTGCTGATCGAACTGGAAGGCATCCGCGAGTCGGTGGAAGAGCAGGTTCAGCAGATCCGCGAGGCGTGCGCGCAATGCGGCGCGCGCGAGGTCCGCGTGGCGCAGTCGGCCGAGGAGCGCGAGTTGCTGTGGAAGGGCCGTAAGAACGCGTTCGGCGCGGTTGGCCGCGTGAGCCCGACATATTACGTGCAGGATGGCGTGGTGCCGCGCACCAAGATCGCATCCACGCTGGAATTCATCGGCGAAGCGTCGCGGCGGCACGGCCTCGCCATCAGCAACATTTTCCATGCCGGCGACGGGAACCTGCATCCCATCATCCTGTTCGATCCGCGCAAGCCCGGCGAGCTCGAAAGGGCGCGCGCCTGCGGCGAAGACATTCTCGAATTCTGCGTGCGCGCGGGCGGCTCGATCACTGGCGAGCACGGCGTCGGGATGGAGAAAATCGACCTGATGCCGTCCCTGTTTTCGCCGGAATCGCTCGAGATGATGAGGCGGTTGAAGGCGCTGTTCGATCCCGAGGGGAGGCTGAATCCGGGGAAGATGCTGCCGACGGGGAAGGGGTGCCTGGAGATCCGGCAGGGGAAATTGGAAGAGGGCGCGCCGGTCTACTGACTCGCGTGACCAATGATCCCGCGGCGCGTCGTTCGTAATGTGGCTTAAAGGATCGTGGCGCACGCACTCTGCGTGCAGCGTTCACACTCGTGTGAACGCGCTTCGGCCTTAAAGGGGAGCAACCATTTTGTCCAAGAGCTTTTCATATGCGGCGCGCACACTGCGCAAGAGTCCGGTGTTTACCATCACCGCG
Organism: Bryobacteraceae bacterium; assembly: GCA_049522755.1. Lineage (GTDB taxonomy): Bacteria > Acidobacteriota > Terriglobia > Bryobacterales > Bryobacteraceae > PALSA-243. Next base: position 7,306 of record JBEKNN010000195.1, read on the forward strand.
GCGTTGACAATCGCATTGGGGATGGGCGCGGGAACAGCGATCTTCAGCGTTGCCCGGGCGGTGCTGCTGCGCCCGCTTCCCTATCACAACCCGGAGCGCCTGGTGATTGCGTGCGGCGATATGCTGAAGCGGAACGTGAAAGATTTTCCGCTCTCGAATGTCGACTACCTGGATATCCGCAAACAGGCGCGCACCGCGTTCCAGGATTTCGCGGCGGTGCAGACGTTCCGCGGCACACTGCCGCGCGCCGACACCGGCACGCCCGAGCCGGTAATCGGCGCCGTAGTGAGTCCCAATTTCTTTCGCATGATGGGAGAGCCCATCGTGGCGGGGCGCGATTTTACGGAGGACGACGGTACGCCACAAGCCGCTGCGCCTGCAGCCACTCCGCAAGCAACCCAGGTCCCAGCCCCGCTGCCGAGGTACGTGATTCTTAGCTACGAGTACTGGCAGAGAAGGTTCGGCGCCGACCGTTCGATTTTCGGCCGGCCGCTGCCGGGGGCGCCTGCGCAGGCCGGGCTCGTCCCGGTGGGAGTCGCGGCTCCGCATTTCGAACTTCTGTTTCCACCGGACGCCAATCTGGAAGTAGCGCCCAATTTCTGGGTCTGCGCGCGCATCCCATACGACGCGGCCAACCGCAATAACGTGCAGTGGCAGGTGATCGGAAGGATGAAGGAGGCAGTCTCGCTAGACCGCGCGCAGGCGGAAGCAGACTCGGTATCGGAGCAGATCCGGCAGAGCAATACGATTAAGCAGACTGCGGGATTTCATCTTCGCCTCGACCCCATGCACGCGCACCTGGTAGCGCAGGTCCGGCCGGCGATTCTGGCGCTGATGGGCGCGGCGTTATTTCTGCTGCTGATCGCCTGTGCGAACGTGGCGAACCTGCTGCTGGTGCGGGCCTCGGTACGCGCGCGGGAACTGGCGGTGCGCACCGCGCTGGGCGCGTCATGGCAGCGGCTCGCGGGGCAGATTCTGGCGGAGGCGCTGCTGTTGGCTGCCATAGGCGGCGCGGGGGGAGTGACGCTCGCGTGGGTGGGAATTCATGAGCTGCGGGCAATCGCGCCGGCCGACCTGCCGCGTCTGAACACGATCGCCATCGATCCCGCGGTGCTGAGCTTCAGCCTGCTGGCGGCGCTGGCCTCGGCGGCGGTCTTTGGCATGGCTCCGGTTTACATCGCTTCGCGGCCGGGCCTCGTCGATCAACTACGCGCCGCGGGGCGTAACGCCGGATTGGTTGGCGGCGGAGGCCTGCGCAATGCGGTGGCGGTGACCCAGGTGGCTCTGGCATTCGTGCTGCTGATCGGCTCGGGGCTGATGTTCCGCAGCTTCCTGGCGTTACAGCATGTCAACCCGGGATTCGATCCACAGGATCTGTTGACGTTTCAATTGCAGACCAGCGGACAGCCGACATTGGAACAGCGCGCGGCGTTTCAACAGAATGTACGCGCCCGGCTGGCCGCGATTCCCGGAGTGGTGAGCGTGGGCGCGGTCGCCCCTTTGCCGCTCGCCGGTGGATTCAGCCCGATCCGGTGGGGCCTCGAACCTGCGCTCACGGACCCTTCGAAGTATCAGGCGGCGGATTCTCAGCGCGTGCTGCCCGGCTATTTCGAAGCCATGAGGACGCCGCTGCTGGCCGGCCGCACGTTCACGCAAGCGGATAATACGCCGCAGCGGCTCGTCGTGATGATCGACCAGCTCTTAGCGGCCAAGGCATTTCCCGGCGAATCGGCGGTTGGCAAGCGGCTATTGACTCGAATCAATACGCCGGAGCCGGTCTGGATGGAGGTGATCGGCGTGGTGGCGCACCAGCGCGAGACTTCGCTGGCGCAGGCGGGGCGCGAGCAGATCTTCGTTACCGATGCGTATATCGGCAACTTCGCGAACAACTGGGTGGTGCGCACCTCGGGAGCGCCGGAGGGATACGCGCAGAGGGTGCGGGCGGCAATTGCCTCAGCCGGGTCGCAGCTTTTGATCACGGATTTGAAACCGATGGATTCACTGGTCCAGGAAGCGCAATCGGGGACGCGATTTTCGTTGCTGCTGATCGGCGTGTTTGCGTCGATAGCGGTGATTCTCGCGGGCGTGGGACTGTATGGCGTACTCTCAACGCTGGTGCGGCAGCGGACGGCGGAAATCGGCGTCCGCATGGCTTTAGGCGCCGCTCCCGCGGGTATCTTCCGCCTTGTGGTGGGACAGGGAATGATGTTGAGCGGCGCCGGGGTGGCGCTGGGTTTGGCCGCAGCCTTACTGCTCACCAGGGCCATGACGAGTATGCTGGTTGGCGTGGAGCCAACGGACGCGATCACCTACGCCGCGATGGCGATTCTCTTTTTCGCGATTGCGGCTTTATCCTCGTGGGCGCCGGCGCACCGCGCGGCTGGCTTGGACCCGACGACAGCGCTCCGGAACGAATGAGGTTGAGCGGTCTGCTTCGATCGGCGCCTGAACCTGCGTGCCGGCGGCGGGCAAAGCGTAACTGAACGAGCCGTCGTCCGCCACCGTCTTCCGCAATGCCCCCGTGAACGCAGCCGCTGCGCCGGAGAGGTTTTGAGGAAGGGATCGCGCGGTTTGCCGGGGTCGCCTGCGCGGGCGAATCGACCGGGGCGATGCCTTGCAGCAGGAATTGATACGCAGCGCCGTCGTGGATTTCCTTAGCCGTAATCGCCCGTTGTTCTCACTCGGCCGGCGCATCGTTAGTAGTGGTCGATGTCAGAAAACCGGCATTGGGCGGGAAACTCGGCGTGGCAGTGCAGCCAGAATACGGAAGGGCGCTGGGCTTGTCAGACGCGGGCGCTGGGCTTGTCTAGCCTGAACCGGCTAGCTTCCACTGGCAGCGGTGCTAGCCATCGACAGTTGCGTATTAGTCCCTATCCAAATCCCGTTCACCGACGGCCGTCCGGCCCCGATCAGCGCGAGGCACGCTATGGCGATGAAGGTGATGAGCAACGAGTACTCGATCAGATCTTGACCGCTTTCGTCGCGCCAAAAGTGAATTAGCAATTGCATTTGGGTTCCTATGTACATATTAGAACCGAACTTGCACCGAAGGGCAAGACAATTACGCCAGGGTTAGTACTGATAGTCCTCGAAACCAAGGCGTAAGCATTAGCCGGCTACTAACCTAAGTTAATATTCGGCCCGTTAGAGTATGTTTACTTAGTTCGCGGGCGATTCAAACTTCGCCTGCTGCATCGACGAGCGCCGCCGGAGGAAAAAACTAGGGAGCGCACCACTTAGCCGCGCCAGCCTCCATTATGACCCTCGTTATGTAAACGGGTCGGGTGTCCGCCGAGCACCTTCAGGCTTCTCCCTTGCGGCAAAACCGCCAGGAGCTTGCACACCAGCGCCATGATCGAGCCGGACCCCTATTTTGATAGTGTTGGATCAAAATAGGAAAACCAGCGCCTGCTTCGCAGACGCGCTCCACCGATATGGTAGCATGTAACGCGATTTTAATCGATCATTTGCGGATGCACGAAGAGGAAATGGTCGAAATAGTAGTGCATCAGCAACACGCTGAGCACCACCACAAAGTAGCTCTGGTCGGCAGTAAGCGGCGTGACGCTGCGCACGATGAGCGTCAGAATCACCATGACGCCAGTGGCGGCCAGGAAACAGAGGTAGTAGGCGCCCATGCCCTCCCGGCGGACCAGGCGGCGGACAAAGCCGTCTTCAATCTCGCCGCGCTGGTCGCGCAGCTTATTGATCAGCCACAGCAGGAACAGATACTGGAACGAATGCCAGGTATTGTACCCCTGGAAAAGCACGTCCAGGTTCGAGCCCAGGGGCAGGCAGAAAGAGACCACCGTGGTGATGGAAATCAACAGCGTCTTGGGAACACTGCCGCGCCCTTCGCGAAATTCCCGGATGGTCTTCCAGATCCAGACAACCAGGAATCCCGCGAAGACCAGGCCGGCGAGCTGGGCCAGCGGCAGGCCTTGCAGAAAATCGGGGTAAGGCAACATTACGCCGCCCACGCTGAATTGGCGCAGCGACATCTTGTAGATGCCGATGGGGTAAAGGCCGGTCAGAATCAAGCCGTAATCCACCACGCGCGACCATTTTTGCTCGGCCCAACCACTGCGAGCGCGATAGCAATCCGTCAAATAGATAATTTGATGCAGCACATGCAGCGACGCCCAGGTAAAAAAGAATGTGATCAGCACGATGTAGTGCGTCACGCCCAGGTAAACCACAATCACCGGCAGTAAGAGCGCGAGTTTTGCGTAGATCCCATGCTTTGCGCGGAACCGATTATCCAGAAACGTATAGCTGATGGTGGAAAACAGGTGCGGGCCGCCGATCAGCAGAGCCACCGCGATATTGATGGCGTCGATGGCCTTCTGCTGGGTCATCCAGCCGGTGGCCTGCGCGGCCCAAGCCACCAGAAACGGCAGCGGCACTAGGACGGCGCTGAATATGATCAGGGAAAGATCCCAGGGCCGGTTGTAAATCCAACCGGGCTCACGGCGCGACGCTACAGGGGCAACGGCAATGGCAGCCATTTGAAGATCATACCGCCACGGGCGGCGGGCTTCAAGCTTCAATGGGTTGAGCGGCGGATCTAGGGAAACGAAGTTTCAGAAAAGCCGCCTCGTGCCGCTGCATCCCACCGCGATGATCGGTCTTCACTAGTGTCCTGTAAAGTACTTTGTGACGTCCCGCAACTCCATTCCCATCAACGGAATAGCGGACGTTCTAGCGAAAAATGATTTGAACCGAAAACAGCCGGATTCTGCATACATTGCGTTGCATTGCGCCGGCGAGTTGACAAACACAAGCGGCGGAACTGCTGTTTCAAGTCATCGCCGGACGTGCCGAATGGGCAGCGGTGATCGTGACCACGAACCTGCCGTTCTCGGAGTGGGCCACGAAGTTCCCCAATGCGCGGTTGTGCAAGGCGATGCTGGACCGACTGACGGACCGCCCACATTGTCTAGACCGGAAAAGACTCATACCGGTTCCTGCGGATATGCTCCTCCAAAGAATGGAAGAAGTGGCGTTTCGGGAAAGATCAGGTCCCGAGTAATAAGGAAGTAGATCACAAAGCGGCGTCTGCGATAGCAGACGGGACAAGGATCAGGTGGGGCCAAATGAGAGCATCAAAAGGGGCCAAATCAAGTTGAACAAGCGAGCATTGAAACGCAACATTCTCGGCGTTCAGGACTTCGCTAAGACCACCGACGCGCAGCGATTTTGCCGTGACGCGCCGGCCTTGTACGCCCGCCTGTTCCGTCGCTGGCGCAAGTTTCAGGGCAGCTTGATCGACCGCAACCCTTTTGATCCTGCGCTCGATTCCGCGGCAACAGCTCTGGTTGGCGCTCGCCGAGCAGTACCTCGACAGTGACGACAAAGAAGTGCGCAACATGGCCACCGCTTTGTTCCAGCACTGCGGCCGGCTGTTCACTTTCATCCAGCATCCCGGCGTGGAGCCTGCCAAAATTGCGTGGAACAAGCCTTACGCATTGCACTTGCGCAAGATCATCTTTGGCAATCGCAACGCTGAGGGAGAGACGGGCCGCCTCCTCACTCTTACCCAAACCTGCAGAATGCAGGGCCGCAACACATTGGGGTATCTCACCAAAGCACCAAAGCGATCATCTGCTATCGCCGTAATCGGCAGGCTCCCTCCGTGCTACCTCAGCGGCGGTAGCCCACGGGACGGGAACTGTTACATCGCTTTCCGCCCGTCTTCATAGATGCCCAATGCGGCCACATCTGCGCCCTGGGGTCTTATCGAACCTCCCACACGGCTTGTCAACGGCGCCTCGTGGTGGAATAACTCGTAGCTGCCAGCCGCACTTCTTAGTTCTCGGTGGCCCGCACGGGCAGTTGCCGCATCCGAACATCCTACCCATCTTTTCCAGTCCATATGCTTCGGTGAACTCGCGCAAAGCTTGGCCGTATTTCCTCGCAGTAGACGCGCTCGCTGCCGCGGGGACTGGCCGTCCTGTCTGCCTGTTGTTGGCTGCGCCCGCCGGCTATCGCGCCGACCTCTTCTTGCAACATCAGATCCATCAAGTACAAACCGGCTTGCCGAATCCATTCACGCCTTTGCGCAACCAGCCGATCATCTGCGCCGGAGGCAACACCACCTGTTACCGTCGGATTTCCATTGACGGCCATTTCCGCGAGATGTTTCACTGCTCGCCGTGATTCACTCTCGATATGGCTTCTTCACGAGTCTCCTCCCCGGCAAAAAGAAAATTGCTCTCAGCCTATCAAGGCTTCGCGCGGGGAGTCGCTACTTCTTACAATGTACCGGGCATTTCCTTTTTAGGCCGGTAACTTCGGGTTATTTGCGAGTCAAAACGACCCATCCTGCCTTGTGATTTAGCAGCAAGTTACAGTCGCTCTCGGCAGATCTTTCGGCTACCCGGGATGGTACTACCTCACATCGCAAGTCGCTGATTCTACGTGCGAAGACCCGGAAGGGCGAAGGGTTTCGACCTCCAATAGCCGTTTTTTAGCAACCTGCCGATAAAGAAAGCCTCTTACCGTAGTACACCAAGACTCAGATTTTCGCTTACATATTAGGAAGGGGTGTTCTAATGATGGGAGGCGATGATCTACCAAATTGATCCACTGACAGATTCGCGGTGGCCAGGTTTTCTCGGTAGAAATCCCAGTGCCTCGGTGTTTCACACCAGCGGCTGGCTGGAGGCGGTCCGAATGACATACGGCCACCAACCGGTTGCGCTCGGCGTATTGGCGCCGGACGGCGGTCTTCTCAGCGCTGTGGTGTTTTGCCGGGTGTCCAGTTGGTTCACCGGGCGTCGCCTAATTTCGGTGCCCTACTCCGATCACTGCAATCCCCTGATTGCAGGCGCGGAGGATCTTCATTCCCTGCTTTCGGCATGTGAGAAACTGGCTCAGGAGGAGGGCTGCAAATACGTGGAACTCCGGCCGACATCTGCGCTTCGGTTGATCCAATCGGACTGGAAACCCAGTCAGGAATTTTATCTCCACCGCCTCGATCTGCGGGTCGGAGCGGATGCAGTGTTCCGCGGCTCTCACCGAGACTGCATCCAAAGGAGGATACGGCACGCCGAAAAAGAAGGGGTCAGTATCAAAGAGGGAAACGATCCGGACTCGGTGAAGACGTTTTACGATCTCGTCCTGCAGACTCGCCGGCGCCATGGACTGCCACCCCAGCCAAAGGCTTGGTTTAAGAATCTCATGGAGTGCATGGGAGACGCCGCCACGATTCGTCTCGCGTTTATTGGCGATGAACCTATCGGCGGCATTCTTACCCTTCAGTATGGGAAGTCCCTATACTACAAGTATGGCGCCTCCGATGCGCGTTTCCACCGCTTCGGGGCAATGCCATACTTGTTCTGGCACGCCATCCAGGACGCGATCGGCCGCGGACTCGAAGAACTCGACATGGGCCGCTCCGACTGCGGTGACGCGGGGCTGATCACCTTCAAGGAGCGTTGGGGCCCGGCCCGTTCCGCTTTATCGTATTTGAGGTCCCCATCCGATGCGGGTCAACATGTTTATGGCGGTATTGGGAGGAGCGCGTTGGCTCGCCGGGCGTGCCGCCACATGCCCGACGAATGTTTGGTCGGCCTCGGGATGCTGCTATACCGCCATATCGACTGATAGCGATCGGGACAGCCAGGACGGCGCGGTCCCTTCTGCGCTTGACGGATTCCGAATCTGGAATGCCAAGAAGCCGCGTTCAGCCACCTTCCCGAATACGGATACCGTGCAGGCGAATGCCGCGCACCTTCAAGATTGCGGAGGCGATGCTGGAATCGAGGGGGCCGTTATCGCTCCCTTCCCTGAGCCAGTCGCCGCATGGCCGCAACTCGCTACTTGACCGTGGCCGGGGCCAGTTCCTTCTTGATGAGCATCGCCTTGTATCGATGGACTAAGGCTTTACTCATCACCGGAGGTTGCTGCCCCTGTGACCATGTAAGGAATTCATCGAGTGCAGCTCGATACGCCCGGCATGTATGGCGGATCGGCAAGCCATCGAGTACCAGGCGGATCAATCATCAATCTTTCGTTGACGTCAGCATTGGTAGACTTCACCCAGCTTCAACAAAAGGAGAAGAACGCGCGGCGAGGGTTCTGTGCTGTGAGCACAGCGAGTACGAACAGTTTCGGGACGCATTGCCTGTGGACGAGCGCGCCCTACTCATCTTCGAATACTGGACCGGATGCCGTTTCGGCGAGATTGCACAGCCGGAATCGGCCCAAGTAGATCGGGGTTGGCAGAACGGCAATCCGATGATACCTTCTTATCCAAGGGTTGTTAAACAAAGCAGTGGAGATCGACCCACAGTTCTTAAAGGGAAGCATCATTTTACTGTTGCTCAATCTGCTGTCGCGGGGCGAAATGTACGGGTATGAAATTCTTCAGGAAGCCTCGCGCCGCAGTGCCAATGCTTTCGCCGAAAACGGAAGGGAACGCAAGTATTACTCGCTGACTGCAAAAGGAAAGAAAACCGCCAGGGAATATGAAAACCAATGGCAGCATCTGACAGGCGCCATCGCGGCGGTCCTGGAGAGCAAGTAATGTACGCAGCGAATGAACCGATCGACCGCATCGTGAACTCTCGCAGATTCCCTCGGAGAAGCGTCGGCGTGAGATTCAACGCGAGCTTCGTTCTCATATCGAGGATTTCGTTGGCGCGGCGCGCAAGGCGGGCACGGCTGTCGCTACGTTTTGCAGGATCGCGATGTCAAGTTCTGGGCTGAACTCCGGCAGACCTTGGCAGCAGGCGGTAGAAATGTCTTCGACTCCCTCCGCGCAGCGCTTGCGGAACACTGGGCGCGATCGGTCAAAGAGGAACGCCTGTCCAAGCTCATCTTGTTCGGGGAAAGCTTCGTTGAGGATAGCGCCGACATAATTCCAAGAGCATTATCATACCGAACCTATCACCAACGGAAGGGCAACGTTCTGTTACTCCCCCATGGCGAGGAACTGCCGAAGAGCCGGGGGCATCAATCGAGTGCAGCGAGCGCCCCGGCGGTCTTCTCAAGTATTACTACCGGCGGCCGCATGAGTTTCTTGACCCTACGGGGACGCGCGATCGTTCTTCCGATCGCGCTGACGTGGGTGGCGGCGTGCAATTCACCCTCCCGCTTTGCCCGGTTCGTGCGCAGCGTCTAATGGCCACGGGTCAGATTTTCTTTAGAACAAGCAGCATCGGTGAATGGCTGACGACTGGGAACCAGTCGATCTCGATCACTCTCATGGTGAGCGTTGTTAACGCGTAAGCCCGCGGCGCCGACCGATCATCAACAGGAAAGCGCCACTAAGCGTCAGCAGGACCGTCGAAGGCTCCGGCGTCGAGGAGGTTGCCGTCGTTTGCTCGGCAATGAATGTCTGAAGGCTCTTTGTCTCGAAAACCGAGGCGCCACCTGTGACGGTAGACACACAGCCGTACTCAAAAGAAGAGATTCCAGTGTCCAGCGGAGCGCTCCCGATCTGGGCGCCGGTCGCGGCGTAGGCGGCGCCGCAATCCACTTCGTTCCCAGCCAAAGACATCGTGCTTCCCAACGCCGCTAAAGCCGCATTGATCAGCGCGTCGGCGCCGGCGTCGTAGGGAGTGTACTCGCCCTCGAAAAACGCCGTGCCGCCGCCGCTCAAGAAGGTGCTGATCGCGCTTGTTTCGGCTGTCGGAAATCCCGTGTCATTCAGATCGCTGATAAACAGGTTGACGCCGGACAGAGTTGATGCCACAACCGATCCCGCCGCCACCTGCACGACGGTGTCGCCCAGACCGGTGTAATACGCTGCAATCGCGGCTTCCGCCATATATTCGTCACTCGTGTAGACGCTCGCCGTCGGGCCCTCAATTACCACTTTCGTGCCCGAGCCGAGCAGGTTGCTGAAGAATGTCGAGTTACCCGCGGTCACAGGCGCACCGCCGGAACCATTGATGCCATTGCCGATATTCCCGTCACCGGAGAGAACGATAGTACCGGCGTTCGCCAGTGAGATAGTCATGGACACTGCAAGAGCCGGGAAGAGTAGGGCTTTCATACGTTCCTCATTCGTTTAGTCTACAGCGATCGCTTCGATTGCCGACCAAATTATTTGCAAGCGAATGCCGAAAAACTACCAGTACCCACGAGAAGCCTCCAGTACGCCTTCCCGCAAACCAGAAAATCCAATACTCCATTGATACTCCGTTAAGTGATAAAAACTCTGGAGTAGCGTTCGAATCCCGTACCCCGCTCCAAGACTCACTTCGCCAATGCGCAATCGCAGCCACCCGCTTCGAGGCTATTCCATGCCTCGATAAGCGATGCTGCATGCCAGCGATAGCCCAGACGCTTATTCGAGATCCAGCGCGCGCGCCGGATTGATCTTCGACATGCGGGCGATATCCGCCTCCGGAATTCCCTCGCGCATCAGTCCGGCGAAGAACGCGGCGAGTCCATCGGGATGCAGCG
>JBEKNN010000196.1:0-17698 GCA_049522755.1 Bryobacteraceae bacterium
TCTTCCTCCTGTCCAAACCGCCTCCTTTCTGGACCGCAAGGCCCAAAACAGGATAATCGGTTTCTGTTCGTGCAGGGGGGCCAAATCAGAGCATCGAAGTGGGCCAATTCAGAATAGCGAAGTCAACGTAAAACTGTTGCGATGCTGATAGCTGAAACTCACGACTTTTCTGGCGAACGTTCCATCGATATGTCAATCGCGAGCCGACCAGCCAGCCGAGGGCGAGCACGACAACCGCACCTGCTATGGAATAGGCGGCCTTGATGGCCTCATGCCACGGATTCCAATCTTGCATGTCGTACTATTCTAGTCCTCGGCTGCGCTGGCGATTGATGCGGCATGTTCGACGGTTACGAAATGGGGGCGCCGTTGGCCCCGGATACGGCTTTAAACCGGCCAAAGTTGAGTGGACGGATGGCGTCCAGCGATTGAAAGCAGTATTCTCTTTTCGTTCGAGACTGTCTTGGACCCAGCAACTCCCCGCTCTTGCCCATGTGCTCTGGCAGAGATTAGCCGAATAAACGGTAAACTGGGAAGTTTCCGGTAACACGTCAGTTCAAGGTGGCGAGACCCAGTCTCGCCACCTTATAAACGCGATTATCACGTACCAGCGACGGAGCCAAGCGACGAAGAGGGCTATCGGTAGAAACTGCCGGGAGTGATGTGAGGATGCAACTGGCGAGCGTTTACGGTTGGGGCCTGAGCTGCTTCGCGTCCGTCATTTCGAATTGCCGACGCGTCCCGCGGCTCTGAGCGCGTCCAGCGACTTCGACGCATCGTGACGCGAGATTTTCTCTCTAAGGCCGGCCACGACACCCAAATGGCAATCACGCAAACGTCTATTACTCCCGCACGGGCATGGCCAGTGTCCCTTTACTTTCTTCGCGGCTATGTACTCCAGGTACGCTATAATCACCCGGAGATCGGTGGTTTTTAAGAGCTCGCAATAGTATTGGAGTATTCCCTTTGTTCCGTGCGCCCACTCACCATGTGGCCAGGGCTCCCCCTCCTCAACCATGGTCTGCGCAAGAAAATAGCTGTGAAGGGGACCCGTTAAGTACTTGACCAAAGGCGTACCAGGCGGCCATAGACGCCAGCGTTCGTCGGGAAGCATTACACAGGCGGTGCCGTCTGCGGGGTTCACATGACGATCATCATTGCGAGGGATGCGACCGCCGGTCTCCCGAACAACTGGCAGTGCGGCGGGATGGGTTCGGGGAAGCTGCAGCTCGACCGAGTAACGATCGAGCACCTGGCCTTCGAATATTATGGGGAAACTGCCGCGTACATAGACGACGCCATCCTGCACCGCGAAACGCAGGTCGGGAAAGTGTGCCTCTACTTCCGCCTTCTCCTTTTCGTAAAGATCCGGATCGTCACGGTACCACATCATGCCTTGGGAAGCCAAGGCCGCGACGGCGTCGCAACAGCAGCAGCGCGCCGAAGAATCTCCACCCGCGCCGCCTTTTCCTGTTTCTCCGTCTTGCCGAATACGGCCTCCCAGCCGGACGACTCGATTTGGTCGAGCGTGTGCTTTGCGGCGGACGCAAGCTGACTTTTCAGGTTGTCGTCGAGACACTCGGAAAGGTCGTTCCCGTGGGGATTCGCAGAATCTTCAACGGTGAGATTCGCTGAATTATCGCGCAGTTCGGTCCAGAAATGTTCCATCTGTGCCGAGAGGTTGTTCTTTTTCTTGTCTTCCAACAGCTTGATGACGGCAAGTTCCAGGACAAACGTGCGAATGGGCAGGCCGTTGCGGACTTTCCAGAGCTTGGCCAGTCGGATGGCCTCGATGACGTCGCTATCGCGCACGTGATCGAGATGAACGTCGAGATTGGTTTTCAGTCGCTTCTTGTCGTCGCCGGATTGATAGAGGTACGCATCGGTCTTGGTCTCATCGGTAAACCGGCCCGGCACGACGTCGATATGGAAATCAACGCCGAGATTCTCGGGATCGCACCCCTTAAGACGCAGCGCCGATCCCCTCGGCTCAACGATATACTTCTTGGACAGCGCTTTCTTGTGGTTTTCGTAGATGTCTTCCAGCGTTTCGCCAGCACTATTGTCGCCAGAGGAGACATAGGAGATGATGTCCAGATCGTAGGACTCCTTGTTCATCGTCCCTTTGGCCTTTGAGCCTGCGTACCGGATGGTCAGACTGGTGTCCTTGAAATTGTCGCGGATGCGCTTTTCCACGTCGGCGCGGTGAGTCTGGAGCGCCTTTACCTCGTCGCTGTCGTCTCCCAGGGCTTGGGAGTCGAGTACCTCGCGCAAATATTCGTCCGCAGTCATACTTAGTTCACCTCAATAGTTGGAGTAAAGCCACCCTGACGCTTGTCGTAGTCATAGACGACCAGCTTGGGATCGACTTTCGGAAGAAGTTCCCGGCCGCAGAAAACTGAGACCGGAGCAGGAACAGCCGGAAAGAGATGAATCGCGTCGCAACCGTCGCATTCCCTCGCAATGGTGCGAAGTGCAGCCTGATACGCATCCTTGAAACGCGTAAGGTCATCCCTTTGACGCAGGTAAGTCGGATTGGGCTCCATGTTTCCGAGCGTCAGTTCGTAAATCGTGAACGTTTCGTCGATGTTAGGAGGGAGCGCTTCCGACTTGACCTTGCCGCTGAGCGACAGGATTAGGGCAATATGGCGTCGGCCCCTGCCCTCGCGGGTTTTGTCGAAGCGGTACTCGGCCGCCGTGCCCGAGTCCTTCCACACCCAGTCCTCTGTATCGCGGTGGCGCTGGAACACATCGACTGGGACCTTGTTGCTGAGCTGACTGCCGAGATAGATAAGCAGCGGAATAGGCGCGAGGGCGAAAAGGGATATATGCCGTGTGTCGTGTACATCCATGCCCGGTTCGTAAAGCCGTTCGACCTTCTGCTTGATGCACCGGCAGGCCGCCGCGGAGACGACTACGAACGAGAGCTCCACTGCAATGCAACCACGCCTATGTATTTTCGTGCTCTTGCTACGCCCCTGATTCGGGGGCGCTGGCTCGCGGAAGACGATGAGCGCGAGGGTGCGCCGCTGGTGACCCTGGTCAACGAAACCCTTGAGGAAATACTTCCGGGGAGGCAGTGCGACCGAGGGCGATTTGACTGTTCATCACCTGATCGAATCATCCGAGTAACTTCGCTTTTCCGTGGGCCGCCGACGGGATGGCTGACGCGAATCGCGGACGGATTCATCGGCGCGACGTGCAGAGGAGTTGGCAGAAGCGGTAAGTGAAGACCTGTAGTGGAAGGCGGATGGCTGGTCGAAAGAAAATCTCTTGTTTTTCTTGGTTGTACATGATATTTCTTGTTTATGCACGGTTCATCGGGAGCAATCAGAAAAAATGAGATCGAAAGTCGGCTACAGCGTGGTCTGTCAGTCAATGCCACCGCTCTTGCAAAGGAGTTCTTGGTGTCTGAGGACGCCATCCGTCGAGATCTGCGAGCGTTAGCTGCCGAGGGCAAGTGCAAACGGGTTTACGGGGGCGGGCTTCCGATATCGCCGGATGGAGTTCCGCTTGAACACAGACTCTTGAACGACTCGAAAGAGAAGCGCGCTTTAGCCTTGGCCGCCCTATCCTTACTCTCTGAAGCATCGACGGTGTTCCTCGACAGTGGCAGTACCAACTTGGCCTTGGCCAGAGAGATGCCGCCCGATCGCTCTCTTACAATCGCCACGAATTCGATCTCAATCGCAAGCGCCCTCCTCGAGCGGAAGAATTTCAAAGTCATCGTCCTGGGAGGAGAGATCGAACGTGATACCGGAGCGGCGATCGGGCTATCTGCGATCCGTGAAGCAGAAAGATTGAGCTTTGATCTGTGTTTCCTCGGAGCTTGCGCCGTTTCCATGTCTCTGGGAATTGGCGCGTTCCAGCTGGCGGACGCCGAATTTAAACGCACACTCATTGCAAGAAGTGATCGCACCGCAGCGCTGGTCACTATGGACAAAGTTGAGACTCGCGCACCGTTTCAGGTGGCCGCACTCGCAGTCCTCGACCATGTTGTTCTTGAGGGCGGTACATCTGAAGAGATCGTTTCGACCTTTTCCAATGCTGGCCCCAAAGTAATCATCGCGCAATCCTAAGTTGCGTCTCGTTCGACACAGCTGAGAGCGGGGATTTCATGACAGAGGATGTGTATCAATCACGCGCGAAGCTGGCGACCAGGCTGGCGTTTGTCGCCGCAGGGTTCGGTGTAGCCTGCTGGGCGCCCTTAGTGCCTTTTGCTAAGACCCGCTGCCATCTCGGCGACGACACTATGGGGCTGGTCCTGCTCCTCTTGGGCGCCGGTTCCATTGTGGCGATGCCGCTCGCGGCGAATCTGAGCGCGCGCTTCAGTAGCAAGCCGGTCGTACTTTCGGGCGGTGTAGGACTGGCGGTCATATTGCCGCTCTTGAGCATCGTCTCGTCGCCGATCGCACTTGGAGTTGCGCTGTTCGCCTTCGGGGCTTTTCTGGGATCGCTAGATGTTGCAATGAACCTGCACGCTGTAGATGTTGAGTGCGCTTCTGAGAAGCCGTTGATGTCTGGATTTCACGCACTATTCAGCATTGGCGGCTTTCTGGGTTCGGGGATCGTGACGGTTCTTCTTTCTCGAGGAATCGCACCTGGCCCAAGCACAATTCTTAGCTCCACTATTCTTGTCTCAGTTATTCTTGTGGCTCTTCCGCGCATGCTCTCGAATCGAGAGAGAACTAAACAACCTCTTTTTGCGATTCCGAGAGGTGTCGTGCTCGTCATCGCGGTCTTCGCGGCAATCTCATTCTTGGTTGAGGGGGCTCTCCTCGACTGGAGTGCGCTCTTGCTCGTCGGCGAACACCTCGTCTCTGCTGCGCACGGGGGGCTGGGATACATGGTTTTCTCCATCGCGATGACGTTAGGCCGTTTCGTCGGCGATGGCATCGTGGCGCGATTCGGGAACCGAATTGTGCTGACACTTGGTGGGGTGACAGCGCTTCTCGGGTTGTGCGGCCTCCTCCTCGCACCCGTCGCATGGATCGGGCTTGTCAGTTTCGTCTTTGTGGGCCTTGGAGCCGCAAACATCGTGCCTATCTTGTTCAGACTCGCGGGTACGCAACACACAATGCCTAAGGGATTAGCCGTTGCTGCCCTCACCACGGCGGGTTACGCGGGCATGCTGACGGGGCCGGCCGTCATTGGTTTCTTGTCCAAGGGTATCGGCTTGCACAGTGCATTCTGGTTTCTGGCCGCCCTCCTGGCGTGTGTGCCGATCTTCGGGAAATATGTGACGGTCGAAAATCCTCAGTGAACGAAGTGGCAGGACAAAGCCTATGACGCGAACACGAGCCATTGTCTTCGATATGGACGGGGTGCTTATCGACTCCGAGGAATTGCATGCACATGCAAAGCGTATAGCCTTTGCGCACGCGGCGATCGCCCTGACGCATGCCGATCTGCGCGCTTATGTAGGCCGAAGCGATGCCATCATGATCGACGAGATCGGAGACCGATACGAACTGACTAACCATCAAAGATCGACGGTTCTGAATGAGAAGACGCGGATCTACGAACAAGAAGAAAAAGGGATAAAGATAGTTCCGGGTGCGATTGAGTTCGTCCGGTGGGCGGCTCAGCATTATCGTCTGGCTCTTGCTACCTCGGCGACGCCGCGGAATCGAACTGCGACTCTGGACCGTTTTGGCATAGCAAACCTTTTCGAAGTCGTTGCCGATTTAGGAGATGTTTCTGAGCCCAAACCCTCTCCGGAGGTTTATTTGCTTACTGCTGCGCGTCTCGCGCTCCCTCCTTCCGAATGCATGGTTGTGGAGGACGCACTGACGGGGGTTCTTTCAGCAAAGCGTGCAGGCTGCTGCGTTTCGGCACTAACCCGAACCTTCCCAGCCCACGAGTTGATCGAGGCAGGCGCTAATTTCACCTTCGAAGTTTTCGTATCACTAAACCGGTTCTTGAGTGTCTCGGAACGTGAAGCTCCTCGCGATTAAGTGGTTTGCACTTTGCTCACAGGCCGGCCCCCATACCCGGGTTTCTTGATGTACTACTCCAGCCGACGGCAACAGACAGCCGCACTTTCGGCTCTCATTAGTGTTCTGCGAGTTTAGGTCAGCAGATCCTTGAGCAGCATACCTGAGTATCGCAATCGGCTTCTCATAAGACTGCGCGTCCGAACCGTAGAGTTCCTGCAGTTTCGTAACAGTCCCACACCGGTGTTTCCGGCCCGCGGTAGATGAAACGTGCAAGCGTGTTGGCGTAGAGTGTTTTCGCGTCGTGGGCATAGAGGTCGGTATGAGTTTGGTGCGCGTCAGCCCGTGTAACAGTCGGACCCGGACCCCCTTTAGCACCCCGGATTGTCGCCACGGGCGGTTTACGCCCCGGCGCACGCTTTCTAGACAACCACCGAGGAACTGATAGCCCGCTCCGATTGGCTTACAGCGGAAGGTTGTAACGCATATCGTCATGGAGGCCACCGGCGTCTACTGAAAGCCGGTCTGGCATATTCTCTCCGACGGCGAGTTCGACTTGGTGCTGGCCAACGCCGGGCACGTAAAAAATGTGCAGGGGCGCAAGACCGACGTTAACGACGCCGCGTGGCTGGCCGAGCTGATGGCCCATGGACTGGTCAAGGCGAGCTTTATGCTCGACCAACCAACCCGGCAAAAGCGCGATCTGCTGCGTACCCGCAAGCAGTTCGGGCGCGAGCGCAGCAGTCATATTCAGCGCGTCCAGAAGACTCTGGAGGACGCCAACATCAAGCTGGATTTGGTGGTCACCGATGTTCTGGGCCACTCTGGCCGCCGCATCCAGGCCCTGATCGCTGGCCAGTCCGTCCCCCAGGCAGTAGCCGCACTGGCACATCGGCGCATTCACGCCACCTTGGCGCAACTGGAAGACTGGAAGCGGCATCGCGCGGCAGGGTTACGGATCATCATCGCTTTATGCTGAACTTGCATCTGGATCAGATCGATGCCCAGGATGCGGCCATCGCTCGCATCGATAAGGAGGTCGACGGTAACGTCGAACCTTTTCGGGTCGCCCTCGAAATGCTGAACGGCATTCCTGGCGTCAGATCACTTTCCGCCGAGGTGATCGTCGCCGAGATCGGTTTCGATATGATCCGCTTTGAAACCGCCGGTCACGCTGATCACCACTTCGTAAACGCCCACAGGTACAACCGGAAACGCAAGTGCACCTTGATTGTCGGCTTGAGCCGATTGTTTAATGCCGTTGGCTTTGTTCGTCAGAGTCGCTGCGGCCCCGGAATCGGATTTCCCGACGGGTCCTTCACTGTTCCCGCGATCTTGCCCGATGTATCCGCCGCAAGAGCGGCCAGGGCAAATGCTGCGAGCGCTACTGCGCCCCTTGTCAGTCTGTTCCTAAAAACCATGACGCTTCTCCTCTTGATTGGGTACACTTCGCCTCGGGGCACCCGTTCAACCGGCGGCCTGGTCAAATATCTTTGTTTGTGGGGGAATCCGGCGTGGCTTGAACCGCAGGCCATCGCAAAGAAAAACGAGGGCTGCTAGTCCTTTGCCGAGCCGCATTCGCCCGGTCTACTCGGAGGTTCTGTCACCTCCGAATCATCCATAAGTTCGACCCTTGTCAACATCTCTCTCGACGGGTGCGAGCCCGGCTACGGCATCCATTCGCAGACGCACTTCCAGCAGTCTCTCGATCCAGCGCGCCGCAGCGCGAACCACACTGACGGTTTTCATCCGTTTTCATCCGTATTCCGCTCACCTCCTGTCCTTTCTTTTGATACGACCAGTTCTAGCCATGAAGCGAGCCCGCAAGCTGCGCCACACGAAAAGCAAGCAACCCGAACATGAGCAGCAGATAACCGCGCAACGCAAACAGGCAGATCCTTACCGTCCTGGTAACCTGCATGGGTCCGAGATGCTCGGTCTCCGGTGCATCATCCAGCGGATGCACCACGACAAATGCGGGTCCCACCCTCCCCATCCCGTCCAGTTCTCTCATCAGTGTCATCGTCTTTCACCTCTATCCATTTGGAAACAACTGCGGCCCCGCTACCTGGGCTGCCAGGAGCAGCGACAGGACAAACAGCAGAATCACGATCGCCCAGTTCACGAAGTTGTTCCAGCGCTTGTTGGCGAATCGTTCACCTAAAACTTCTTTGTCGTTCAGCAAAAGCTGCAGGAAAATAATCGCCGACGGCAGCATGAGCCCGGCCGGCACCTGCACGCTCAGAATGATGAGTTGCAAAGGCGCCCGCGGTATCGGAACAATGCCGGCCGCGGCCATCACGCACAGCCCGTACACCGCGTAAAATGCCGGGGCCTCCTTGATGGGCTTCTCCAGGCTATGCGGCAAGCCCCGCACTTCGCCATACGCCCATGCGCTCGACAAAGAGATCGTGGTCGTGCCGAGAACCGCCGCGTTAATCATCAACAGCAGGATCGCGTTCTTCACAAACGGCCCCAGGACGCTGCCTAACTGCACAGCCATCTGAGCTGGGTCAGTGAAGCTCCAGTGCCGCAGGAACGCTGCGTTTCCGGCGAGCATCATGCAGCCTGCGACCAGGATCGTGAACACAGCGCCTATTAAAGTGTCGAGCCGGGCCCACTTCAGATCCGAAAAACGGAGTCGTTTGTCGGCGACGCAGCTCTGCTGAAAGAACAATTGCCAGGGAGCAACGCCGTGCGCGGTTATATTAATGAAGACAAAACGTTGCCCATTTTCCCAAACTGGAGGTGGTGCTGCAATTCGGCGAGACTCGACCGTTTGAACCCTTTGATCGATGGGGACATGTACGAGAGACTCAAGGTAAGGCGCTGGGGCAGCTACTGGATGGCTTCGCTCGTTTCAGGTCGGCAAACCTCGGCGAGTTGCGTGCCTTAAATCCTTGCGCCGGCCATGGCGACCCTTCATAGCGCAGCCTGTACGCGCGGAAACCCTCGATATACACGCTGCACAAACGGCCATTTGAGCGTAGAGTTAAGAAGAAAAGCTCTTGCCTCGAGTTATCGGCGGCGAGTGACTTGCAGAAGGAGGCATGATGAGAATGGCTATGACTCGCACATTGGTCGCGGTGGTTTTGATCCTGGTTGCCGGGCGGTTGGCAGGCGCGCAGACCCTGGTGGAATACAGCTCGGAGGCGCGGTTCCAGTTGGATCTCCATGTACCCGATGCGGCGCTGGCTGTATTCCTGCCTGAAAAGTGGACGTCCAGCGTGGCTGCGCAAGGCCCGGCAAAGGATTGCAATTTGCGCGCGGTGTTCATCGATCGCGTAACGATCAATGGCCCCGACGGAAAGCCTCTCGGAAAGGGATCCAACCGTCTGGTCTACCTGGTCGCTCCGGTGAAGGACCCGAGCGGCGCAAACGCGCAGCTCGTCATTGGCGGTTTGACTGAAGACCCGGCCGATGCGCCAGGACCGTTCGGCGTCTATCTGCTCGCCACTACGCATAGCATGCAGCGTTCGACTTCGAGCGGCGCCGGTCAGATACTGGATTCGCAGGATTGGGCATTCGGCGCAGCCAGCGGCGAACATCTCGAATTGCACATAAAATACGAACGTGGCGTGGCTAACAAGGGCAATCCGTCGGATGTGAAGTTCTACTCGGCGAAGACGCCGGGCTTCTACCAGATATCCCGGCAGGAGCAGGTGCTCGATATCCTGCGCAACGTGACTACGAACCCCGCCGACCGCGTGAAGGAGTTCTCCTTTAAGGCGTCGGGCGGCGGTTATGCCAAATTGTTCGACGGTACGGAGAAGCTGCTGAGCTGGGACAACATCCTCTGGATCAATCGCTCGGTCCTGGCGCCCTAGGTTCACCGCGGCTACGCCACTGCAAGCTCCCCCTCGTTTAGCAAGGGCATCGACCGAAAGAGTTCACACTGATACTTCCGGCAGAAATCCGCCGCTTCGACCGGCGGACGCGCCTGGCTAAATAGGTAGCCTTGTCCCTCTTCGCATCCTTGCAGACGCAACAACTCTGCCTGATGGACGGTTTCCACGCCCTCCGCTATGGCGCTCATTCCCAGACTCCCGGCCATTTGAATGATGTTGTGGACAATCGGCGGACAGGCATCGCTGTCTTTGATGCAGCGAATGAACGACTGATCGATCTTCAGCCGGTGGAATGGCAGCCGATGCAGATAGGACAACGACGATTGGCCGGTGCCGAAATCGTCCAGGGCCATCTTGATCCCTCTCGTTTGGAGGTCCTTGAGAATCAGTGACGCCGATCCGAACTCGCCGACAAACAAGCTCTCCGTCAGCTCGAGCTCCAATAACTCCGCAGGGTAACCGGTCTCCGCCAGGGCTTCGTCTACGTGCCGGGTAAAGTCGGGATGCAAAAGCTGGACGGCCGAGACGTTGACCCCGATCCGCAGCCGCGGACCACCGGCGTCGAGCCATTCCTTCCCCTGCCTGCAGCTTTCGCGCAACACCCAGCGCCCCACCTCCACAATCAAGCCAGTCTCTTCCAGAATTGGTATGAAGGCCGCGGGAGAAACCAGTCCCAGACCTTCAGGCCGCCAGCGAAGCAGCGCTTCCGCTCCGCTCACCCGGCCGGTCGAGAACTCGATTTGCGGCTGGTAATAGACCAGGAACTCTTCGCGCGCCAGGGCAAAGCGAAGCCGTTTCTCCATTTCGAGCCGCTCGGGCGACACGGCAGCCATGGACGCATGGAAGTGCACCACCCGCGCCTTGCCCGCACGTTTGGCCTCATACAGAGCGAGGTAAGCTTCGCGTTCGAGCGATTCCGGAGTGCTCTCCAAAGTGGAAAAGCCGATCCCGATGCTTGCGTTAATGAAGAGCTCATGGCCGTCGATCGAGAATGATGTTGCCAGCGACTGCAGCAAACGGGCGGCGACCGCGCCCGCATCTTCCGGGGTCGTGATGCCGGTGATCAGGACCGCAAATTCATCCGCCCCCATGCGCACCAGCACGGGCCCTCTGCGCAGGTTTGCCTGCAGACGGCGGCCCACCCCTTCGAGCAAACGGTTTCCCGTTGCAAGGCCGGTTACATCGTTGACCAGTCTGAAACGATCGAGGTTGATATAAAGCAAGGCTACGGGCTGGTTGGTGCGGCCGCTCTCGCGGAGCGCCAGCCGCAGCATGCGCTCGTAATAACCGCGGTTTGGTAATCCCGTAAGCGAATCGTGATCGGCTTTGAACGCCAGCTCTTCGATCAGGTTCGTCTGTTCGATGGCCAGCGTGGCAAGCCGGCAGATCAAGTCGATGCGCGCCGCGTTGATGCGACGCGGCTGCGCCGGACCTCCGCAGAGGCCAACCATCAGGCCAAGCAGCTCGCCGGTTCCGGAATAGAGGTGTCTGGCCCAGCCGCCTTCAAAGGGCGACGCAGGCTGGCCCGTCGAGTCTGCTTCAGATCCGAAGATCGCTTCCGAGAGACTCTCGGGATCGATTAGAGCCAGCGCGGTCTCCGATTGCGGAGTCATTGGGCCCTTCGCCGCCAGTATCCACTTCCCGCCGCGAATCAGGAAGAAGGCTACGCGGCGTTCGGTTTCCAACCGGTCTAAGTGCATGCACAGAAGGACGAGGATTTCCTCCGGAGCGCACTGCCCAGCGATCATCCGCATGACCTCCTGCACGCAGGCCTCGCTGTCCCAGGCGCTGCTCGGGGCGTCTGGACCTTCGCGTCCGGCCTTGAATGCCAGCTCCCCGATCAGGTTGGCCTGTTCAATAGCCAGCGTGGCAAGCCGGCAGACCAGCGTTATGCGCGTGGCGTCAAGGCCAAAGCCGGGCGCGGCATCGCCGAACCCGGCGATTATGCCGAGCAGCTCGCCTGCTCCGGAGTATAAGTGGCGAGCCCATCCGCCGTTAAACCGATACTCACCCTGGCACGCGGAGTTCAAATCGGCTTCCAGGAGCGCCTCTGAAACCAGCGCCGGATCCATCAATGCCAGCGCAGCCTGCGATTGACGGCTTAAGTCGCCCTGCGCGGCCAGCGTCCAGTAAGCGTCCTCAATCAGGAAGAAGGCGACTTGGCGTCCGGCATCCGCTTGCCCGGCATACCGGCAGAGGAGGCGTAGGACCTCCGGAGCAGCGCACTGCCGCACCATCGTCTCCGTTATTTCCCGCATCGAGATTTCGTTCTCAACGCAGATATTGCATGTTGGCTGCATATCTCAGTTCTGAATATTCCGGTTCCCAGGCTACGCCACAGCCTGTGTGAAGATGTCGACCTGCTTGATAAGAAGGGCGGGGTCGTTGGAGACGCCTTCCGCAATCAGGTGCGAGGGCGATATAGTCAGAACCGCGGTCCTGCCGCTCAGCGCCATCTTGTGCACAAGCGGCGTGCGGTTCAGTTCGGCTACTTCGTTTCGCAGCTTATCGGCATCGCGGGGGCGCCGGAATACGGCCACCAGGCTGGAGGGGGTCCACCGATACATCGTATTTCCCAGCATCACGGGTTTAAGCCGTTCTCTGATGAGACGGGATAGCAGCTCGTCGGCGACCCCCGGTCCATATCTTTGAACAATGGCATTCAGCCGGTCGCAGAGATAGGCGACCAAATACACGGCTTCGCCCGTTTCCAGGCTTTTCAGCGAATCCGAGATCTCGCTCACGCCTTCGGGCCTTCCAGCCAGTTCCAGGCGTGCGCCGCCAAGAAACTCGCGCGCATTGGTCACTTCAATTTCAAATTTCCCAAGCTCTTGGGCCGCCTGCTCACGCGCCTTGGCGGATTCCGCTTTGACGAATTGCACCGCGTTCGAAAGCGACGCCTTCAGCGAGGCCATGTCGCGCATGGTTCCAGTGCGTTGCAGCAATTCCTGAATTGCGCCGAGCCGGGAGACGTCTCGATCGCTGCCTTCCGACAGGACCACCAGCGCTTGATTCAGCATGGCGAAGATATGCTGCGCTTCGACCAGTTGTTCCGCTACAGCCCGCTGCGAAGACGCGTGGTGGGCGGCCAGAATAGAAGAGACGGACTCCGCGGCCAGCGAGGCTTCATCTGCCCCCACATCGGGCCGGAGCGCATCTTTCACCTGGATTAATCGAGACCTTAGGGCCGCGTTGGAATCGCCGGTCAGCACAAATTGGTTGACACTCGCGAGAATGCGCGACGAGAGCCTGCAGAGGTCTTCAGAGACTTGGGAAACGGGCTCCGGCTCAGCCGCCTCGTTCCTTTGATCGGCGTTCAAGAATTTGCGGATTGAAATCATAGCGTCGTTGCCGGCCAGACCGGCTCCATAAACCATATCGGCAGAATCGGCGGAACCAATCGACGAAAATCGTCCGAAAGCATGCGGACCATGCCGGGCGCTTAGCGCCTATCGATGGGCGCGCGAATCTGGCGACGGGGGAGCTGGACGCGCCGTACCCCCCAACCGCATTTCATCGGCGGTCGCGCAGAGGATCGAAGCCAAGGCGCACCGCGGTATTGGCGGGCGTCGCACTGCCTTGCCGCAGGCGGGAAGGGTCTAGCTTATAGCGAAGTTGAGCGGCACTAACGTTTCTACGGGCGACGGCTACGTTACCCGCGTACCGGCGTGGCCTATCGCATCGACGAAAAAACGGTGGCTCGTGCGGGCTTCGGAATCAATACCAATTCGGAGAGCTTCCGCAACAATGTGCAGACTTATCCGGAGGTGATTTCGGCGAGTTACACCGGCGCGAATAGTTACACCGCCGCCGGCAACCTGGTGACTGGAATCCCGCCGCTTATCGGACCCAACCTATCCGGCGGCTCGGTTCCGCTGTCTCCTAACTACTCCACCTGGGTTTACCCGTCGCCTTATCGCCGGGGCTACTCGGAGTCTTACAACGTGACGTGCAGCGCGATCTGGGCCGAACCTGGGTGATGCAGGCGGGATGGGTGGGAACGCGCGACGTCCGTCCCAGCGACGGAGTCAATATCAATTCCGCGCCTCCGAATGGCGGAAAGGCCGGCCAGCCGTTCTATCAGCTTTACGGGAATTCCGACAGCATCCAGGACATGTATCCCATCGATGCATCCAAGTACGAAGCCCTGCAGGCCAAGTTGGACCATCGCGTGGGCGATGCCATCTTCGGTTTTGCGTACACCTTCTCCAAATCCATGGACGCCGCCGACAACGAAGAGGGCAAGCTCGATCACCGGGGAGTGGGCGCCCATTATGTACCGCAATTACGCGCTCTTGAGCTATGACCGTAAGCATAACTTCGAGGCTTTCGGAAACTATGCGCTGCCCTTCGGCAAGGGCAAGAAGCATGTTGAACCACGGCATAGGCGCCGCGCTCGCCGGCGGCTGGCAAACCAATTGGATTCTCAGCCGCGAAAGCGGAACCCCGTTTAGCGTCAGTGCCTCCGCGACGTCGCTCAATTCGCCAGGCAATTCGCAAACCGCCAATCAGGTGCTTCCCACGGTCGCGATACTCGGCGGCTACGGGCCTGGAGAGCCATATTTCAATCCCAATGCCTTTGCCGCCGTCACCACCCGACATTCGGCAATAGCGGCCGCGATATTATCCGCGGTCCCGGCCTGTTCAACTTGAATGCCAGTCTCTTCCGCACCTTCTCGATCCGCGAACGGTTCAAAGCGCAATTTCGCGCGGAGGCCATCGGCCCGACCAATACGCCACAATTCTCCAATCCGAGCGCGACAGTGGGCAGCTCATCGCTGGGTATTATTTCGGCGGCAGCCGGCGCCCGCCAGATCCGGTTTGGGCTGAAGCTGAGTTTCTGAACGCCTAAGCGATCCCGCGTACCAGTCTCACGGCAACGCCCCTCGCCAGCCTCGCTCCCATGCTCGCCCTGTATCCACGCATCAGGCGATGATCCCTTTCCGTACCGCGTAAAGGATCAATTCCGGTATGCTATGCAGCCCCAACTTCTGCAGGATGTGCCCCCGGTGCGTCTCCACCGTGGTTAAGCTGATGTTCAACGCCGTAGCCACTTCCTTGTTCACCCGCCCCTCGGCCACCAACTGAAGCACCTCGCGCTCGCGGTCGGTCAGCAGATCGTAACTATCCTCCACGCCTCGCCGTTCCATCTCGCGGATGTAGTCTTCCTGGAGCAACCGGCTTACCTTGCGCGTCAGAAACGAGCGTCCTTGCGCCACCGTGCGAATCGCCTCGATGACGTCGCCGCGCAGCGAATCCTTCAGCAGATATCCGCGCGCGCCGGCCTTCAGCGATCGCAGCACGTAGCTCTCGTCCTGGTGCATGCTCAGAATCACCACGCCCACGGCGGGATGCGACGCCACAATCCGCCGCGTGGCCTCAATGCCGTTCATATTCGGCATGGCGATATCCATCACCACTACGTCCGGCATGTGCTCGGCGGTCAATTGGACGGTTTCGCGGCCGTCGGCGGCTTCACCTACCACGGTCATGTCCGGCTGCTTTTCGAGCAGCGAGCGCAGGCCGTCGCGGACGACGGTATGATCGTCAGCCAACAGGATGCGGATGTGAGCCATTGCCATTCCTTCCGTTGACCTCGGATCGGAACTCCACCAGCGGCAATTCCGCCGAAATCAGCGTTCCGCGACCAAGCTGCGATTCCAGGCGCAGATCGCCGCCCAGCCGGCGCACGCGCTCTTCCATGCCCAGCAGCCCGAGGCCGCGGACGAAGCGGGTGTCGAAACCCACGCCGTCGTCGCGCACCTGGAAGCGCACGCGGTCGCCATCGCGCTTCACCGCCACCTCCACCGTGCGCGCGTTGGCGTGGCGCGCCGAATTATTCACGGCCTCCTGCACCGCACGGTAGATGCAGGTCTTGTGCTCGTCGGGGAGATCGTCGATGTCGTCGTCGGCGGAGACCACCACGTTCAGACCCGTGCGCTTGCTCATTTCACGGGCATGCCAGTTGAGAGCCGGCGCTAAACCAAAATCGTCCAGCATGGAAGGCCGCAGCAGCAGCGCCAGATCGCGCACTTCGTTGACGGTCTTGCTTGCCAGCTTTTTTACCGCCGCCAGATGGTCGCGCATTTCGCCGGCGTCGGTGGCGCACTCGGCGTTCTCCGCCTCCATCAGGATGGCCGAGAGCGATTGCCCCACCTCATCGTGCAGTTCGCGCGCCAGCGTTCGCCGCTCATTTTCCTGTGCGCGCTCCAGCTTCGCCGAAAGCTCCTGCAAAGCGGAACGGGCGCGCGCATTTTCGTCCAGCCCGCGCTCCAGTTGGCGCTCGAGGCGCAACGTATATAGGGTGGTGACGCCCGCCAGCGCCAAGCCGATCGCCAGCGTGATGCCGAACGTAAACGTCAGCGTACGGCGCAATCCGTCCGACGAGGCCGCAAGCCTGTCTTCGGCGCGCGTGAGGCCGCGCTCGTTCACCAGCGCGATACGATCCGCAATCTGCAGCATCGCCGTGCGGCGCGGCGACAACTCATCGTAGAAAAACGAATCGCGCTTCAGGTTGCGCTCTTCCGGGGTCCATTGCGCGGTGAGGCTCAAGACCCGCCAGTAGTCGTCGATTTCCGATTCGAGGGTCCGAAACGGTTCCCTCTCTTCCGGCTCCAACGAGTGCGAATAAGTATCGAGCGCCGCCTTGGATTCGCGTTCCAGGCCGGCCAGGCGCGTACTCTGCGCCTCTACTCCCGTCGGATCGGGCGCCAGCAGCAGATCGCGCACGTACGTTCCGGAAAGATAAATCTGCGAGCGGATTTGATCGAGTGCGCTCTGCCGCTCCAGATATGCCTTGAGCGAGACGTCTTCGTCCCTGCGCACGTGGTCCAGCGCACCCACTGTGCGCACCGCCGCGCCCAGAATGCACGCCAGCAGGCCTCCGAAGCCAATCACCAGCACAACCCAGGGAGCCTTGCGCCGCGCCAACGCTATCTTTGGCGCGTTTTCCCAGCTTGGCCACAGTTCCGGCAGGGCGTGTCCTCTCATCCACAAGTGTAGTCAAAGACGGCCAGTAGAAGAATCCTGTCAGGACAGGATGGTTTTTTCCCGCTGGAAAAGGTATCAAAGGAATATGAAGAAGCCGACAACAAATTCCCGCATACTGATTCTACTCTCCGCCGCTCTGATTGTTGGCGCCGCAGGGTGCGCCAAGAAACCCGTGGCGAAGAATACGCCGCCCGCTCCGCAGCCCGCCGCTCAGCCCGCGCAAGCCGCGCCGCAGCAAGCGCCCACACAGCGCCCGGCCGCTCAGCCGCAGCAGCAGGCAGCCACGAACAACACCACTCCCCGGTATCCCGATGCCAAGACCCAGGCCCGTATCGATGAATTGCTGGCGCGCATCGAAGACGCCTATTTCGACTACAATCAGCACACGCTGCGCCCCGACGCCATCCAGGCGTTGCAGGCCGATTCCAGCGAATTGCGCGACATCATCGTTCAATATCCCAACTACAAGCTGACCATCGAGGGTCACTGCGATGAGCGCGGCTCGGAAGCCTACAACCTGGCGCTGGGCGACGCGCGCGCCAAGGCCGCGAAGGATTACCTGGTCCAGGTGGGCATCTCTACAAATCAGCTTGCCGTGGTGAGCTACGGCAAAGACAAACCGACCTGCGACGAGCACGACGAAGCCTGCTGGCAGAAGAACCGCCGCATCCACATCGTCGCCTCCGCGAATTGAATGGCGAACTGATCGAGTATGATTTTTTGGTCACGGTGCGCCGCGTCTGGTCGCGATGCGACGCACCGATTTTTCAATTTGTCCCATAGCGTGCTTTTCCCTTCGTCAGTGATTCCGTAAGGTAGGGAGGGCGCCAGCTCCCCGCCCCTTTGTTTACGGGGCTTCCCCTTCAAGTTCAGTTTGACTGAGTCTGGCTGGCATTCTTGCAAATCTTCGTTGGGGCTTGACTT
>JBEKNN010000197.1:0-17656 GCA_049522755.1 Bryobacteraceae bacterium
ATCGGGCGAGACCGCGGACACGCTGGCGGCGCAGCGCGAGGCCAAGCAGAAGGGGTCGAAGACGCTGGCCATCTGCAACGTGGTGGGCTCCATGATCACGCGCGAGGCGGCCGGCACCATTTACACCCATGCAGGTCCGGAAATCGGCGTGGCGTCTACCAAGGCCTTCACGTGCCAGTTGACGGCGTTGTTCATTCTCGCGATGCGCCTGGGGCAAGCCAACGGATGCCTCGATGAGAGCTCGTCGCGATGCCTGGTGCAGGAGCTGCTGCTGCTTCCGGGCAAGCTCGAAACCGTGCTTTCGCACGACGCGCTGTATGAAGCGCTGGCGAAAGAGCTGCATCGCGCCACCGATTTTCTCTATTTGGGCCGCGGCGTGCATTTCCCCATCGCCCTGGAGGGCGCTCTGAAGTTGAAGGAGATCTCCTACATCCACGCGGAAGGCTATCCGGCGGGCGAGATGAAGCACGGGCCGAACGCGCTGATCGACGAGAAGCTTCCCGTGGTGGTGCTGGCCACGTGCGATCCAAACAGCCAGGAGAGCCGGCTGCTGTATGAGAAGACGCTCTCGAACATACAGGAAGTGAAGGCGCGCGAAGGCATTGTGGTGGCCATAGCGACGCAGGGCGATCCGCATGTGCGCAAGGTGGCCCACCACGTGATCGAAATCCCGCCGTCGTCGGATCTGCTCGGGCCGATTTTGGAGATCGTGCCGCTGCAGCTTCTGGCGTATCACATTGCCGTCCGCCGCGGATGCGACGTGGATCAGCCCCGCAATCTGGCCAAGAGCGTCACGGTTGAGTAAAGCGCCGGGCGGGGCAAACCCGGGTGGGGCCGCGCCGGGCGGGGTGAGCCCGACCCCAGGTGGCGCCGCACTGCGGCAGTGGACGCACACGCTGCAGATCCCAACGCGCGGCAAAGGCCTCTACGAATTCACCGGTCAGATTGCCGCATGGCTCGCCCAACAGGCCGTGAGCACGGGTCTGTTGACGGTCTTCGTGCAGCACACATCGGCATCCCTGCTGATACAGGAGAACGCCGACCCGGACGTGGTGCACGATCTGAACGTGTTTTTCGGCCGCATCGCGCCCGAGGACAACCGGCTTTACCGGCATACCATCGAAGGGCCGGACGACATGCCCGCGCACATTCGAGCGGCGCTGACAGCCACGCAGCTTTCGATTCCGGTGGCGCGCGGGCGCATGACGCTGGGCACGTGGCAGGGCGTGTATTTGTTTGAGCATCGTGCGGCGGCGCACCGGCGAAGCGTAGCGCTGCATTTGCTGGGAGAGGCTTCATGATACGCTGGTTCACATTCCGTATAATGTACGGGGAGGCAACATGAGTGTAAAAGCGGCTGTCAGGCATTCCGGAAATGTGGCGATCGTCGATCTGTCCGGGCGGATCACGCTGGGCGAAGGCGCCGGCTTGCTCCGCGGAACCATCAAAGATCTGGTGGCCGCGGGGCAAAACAAGATCCTGCTGAATCTGAAGGATGTGAGCTACATCGATAGCGCCGGGCTAGGCGAGATGGTGGGGTCGTACGCCTCCGTCACCCATCAGGGCGGCGATATCAAGCTTCTCAATGCGCAGTCCAAGGTGACCGACCTGCTGCAAATCACCAAACTGTTCACGGTGTTTGCCAGTTATACGGACGAGGACGAAGCGGTGCGGAGTTTCGCGGCCGCGGCGGGGGCATAGCCTGTGGCGCACGCACTTCTGCGTGCAGCGTTCACACTCGTGTGAACGCTTTCTGCCGACGGGTAGACAGGCGCGAGATCCGCGCTGGCGTTAAGCCCAGAGATAAAAGATCGCCATCAACATAATCCACAGCACATCGAGAAAGTGCCAGAAGATGGCGCAGATGTCGATGGCGGTCCGCTTGGTCGGGCCAAGGCGCAGCCGGAGCGCTTGCACGTCCACCCAGATCAACGCCGCCATGCCGCCGATCAGGTGCAGTGCGTGCACGGCGGTGAGCACATAGAAGAACGAGCTGCTCGGGTTGGTGGCCACATAAACGCCGGCGGCGCGGAGTTGGCTCCAGGCGATGGATTGCCCAACCAGGAAGAGGCCCCCGAGCGCCGTGGCGGCGGTCCACCAGCGGTTGAAGCTGACGCGGCGCCGGCGCTTGAGCGCTCGGCGGGCCAGATCGAGCGCCACGCTGGAAGCGATCAGAATGCCCGTATTCAACCAGAGAATCGGCGGCTTGGGCGTGGAAATCCAGTCGTCTCCCATCAGGCGGCGCGCGACAAATGCGATCACCAGCGCGGCGAAAACGATGGCGCAAGAGACCAGCAGAATCAGCAGGCCGACGAAGGAAGTACGCCGGTCTGCGCCACGGTGATCGGGGGTCTCGGCCCAACTGCTCGCTGCGCCGCTCGATGGGGTCATGAATATAGCATCGCACTGAGCGGCAGCGAAAGGAAAATATCCGGATCGGCAGGATCGGCAAGTGGGGCGCGACGCTGTGTCAACCGTTGCCAGCCAAATAAGCCAGACCGGAAGAACACGTCCTGTTACCTGCGCGGCGGGCGTATGAGGGTTCTTCGTGCGCGGGGCCGATACCAAGGGAGGCGGGATTTGTGGCCCGGGCTATTGTTCCATACCGGCGCACGATTTCCGATGCGTTCACCCGCAGAGGAGCGATGCGGCGACTGGGGTATGCGGCGGTTACTCGCTCGGCGGGATGGCAGAGATCCGAACCGAACCAGGGCGCAACACGATGAATGAGCCAGCGAGTTTTGACCCCAATTCGGACACCAGCGGCGTGACAGTCCCAGCCAACATCGGCCGCGCGGCAGCCGGGAAACGGATCAGGATAACGCCCGGGTTGTCCACGTGCCCCACGTAAGCAAGCCACCCAAAGTCCTTGTCTTCGGTGAGGAGAATGCGATGCTCGGCATAGGCCATCGCCATCAAGTCCCGGTCAACCGATTGCCGCTGAAACTCGCTCACGGCTAAAACGTCGTGCCCAGCCGAGCGCAGAACTCGGACCACGACGAAATCGCAGCTCTCGTCCGCGAGGAATTGCACCCGAGCCCTACTCGGACGTCACGCTGCAGATGCTCTCGTGGGCGATCGTATCGGCGGCATAGGCAAGGCACGCCTGAATGTCGCCTTCAGTAAGCCTTGGATAAGCATCCAGTAACTCTTCGACAGTCGCGCCCTCTGCCAACTTGCGCAGCAGGAGTTCCACGGGGATCCGCGTATTGCGAACCACTGGCTTCCCTTGCATCACCGACGGATTAATTTCGATTCGACCGGTCATGACGGCTCTACACAGCGATTGTAGCAATTGACGGATGAGCGCGATCCCGGCCTTTCCGAACGAGGGATGTGCCTCTGGGGGTGATAGGCGTTTTATAGCCAGGCGCACGCGACGTGCACCAGCGGGGGCTCAGTCAACCGCAGCCGTCTTGTGGGAGTATTCCTGTGAAGGGTTAGTATCGCCGCCGAAAAGGCCGGCGCGGGTAGTCGCCTATTCGCGCGAAATGGTACATTATGACATCCGTTTCGACTTGTGCCACTGTGACAGCACAATGCGATAGCTCTTCGATTCCACGGCGACGTTGGTGAATTGGCCCCAGCGGCTTCCGCGCATCAGCGTGGTGCAGACCCGAACCGCGGCTTACAGAGGGCCGGGCGAAATCGAAGGGCGCGCTTATTTGCCGGATTCGGCTGAAGTTGGATCCCGCGCTTGGCACGCGCTGGAGGCCGTCGGCGGAGGCCGTGTTTTTCATTCACGGATCTTACCTTGTGGTGATCAAGTGGCAATCACCGGACCGCAAGGCACTGCAAGGAATTTGTGGCGGAGCTGCAATGGAAGCTGAGGGCGTTGTCGGGGAGCGGTAGGGGGCCCTTGATTCCGATTTACCCGGTCGGGCGATTCGTCCGCGGGCAGATCGCGCAATCCGGTCCGGTTTCCATACGCCGTTTACGGTCGGCGGAAAGAGATCGGCGGCAGCGTAGGCTTCTCGCCAGAAGCGGCGAGCGCGGCGGCGATCGATATCCAAAGGCAGCGCGCCATGCCATTCGATTCTTACGTGGGTGCGCAAGTCGCGGTGCTACCATCGCATAGGATGGGAAAATTCAAGCCTGCGCGAGGCGGCAAAAAGAAGGTTTCCACGGCGCCTCCGGGAGGCGTGGCGTGCGTCGTAGTGCTGCTCGCCGGCATGGTTCTGGTGATGCTATTCATGTACTGGGTGCTCAAAAGTGCGAACGGATAAC
Organism: Bryobacteraceae bacterium; assembly: GCA_049522755.1. Lineage (GTDB taxonomy): Bacteria > Acidobacteriota > Terriglobia > Bryobacterales > Bryobacteraceae > PALSA-243. The sequence goes on from JBEKNN010000197.1 coordinate 4,228, forward strand.
CGCCAATCGGACCAAATGCGGCGAGTCGAGATCGTGCCCAATTATTTGATGACGGCCGAAGGCTCGGCGCTCATCAAAATGGGCAATACGCACGTGCTGTGCGCCGCCAGCGTGGAAGATAGCGTGCCGCAGTTTCTGCGCAATTCGGGCAAAGGATGGGTGACGGCCGAATACGCCATGCTGCCACGCGCCACCGCCAAGCGCACGCCGCGCGAGGTGACCAAGGGCCGCCCGTCGGGACGGACGCATGAGATCCAACGGTTGATCGGCCGCGCGTTGCGGTCGGTGATCGATACGTCGATTCTTGGCGAGCGCACCGTAGCCATCGATTGCGACGTGATTCAGGCCGATGGCGGCACGCGCACGGCGTCCATCACCGGCGCATTCGTGGCGCTGTCGCTGGCGGTCCGGCAATTGATGAAGTTCGGCTCGCTGAAGAAGTCGCCCATTCGCGATTCCGTGGCCGCGGTAAGCGTGGGGCTGGTGCGCGGTGTGCCGATGCTCGATCTCAACTACGAGGAAGACTCGCAAGCGGACGTCGATATGAACGTGGTGATGACCGGCTCCGGCAAATTCGTGGAAGTGCAGGGCACGGCCGAACACGATCCGTTCGACGACGCCCAAATGGCGCAGTTGATAGCGCTGGCGCGCTCCGGCATCGCCGAGTTGGCGGAGCTGCAAAAGCGGGTGGCCGTCGGTTGAAGGTGTATTGCGCCACGGGCAATACCGGCAAGCTCAAGGAATTCCAACTGGCAGCCGCGGGAGCTGGCCTGGACGTGGCTTTGCTGCCGGGGTTCGGCGAAATTCCGGAATGCGAGGAGGACGGCTCCACCTTCGCCGAAAATGCCGCGATCAAGGCGCGGCACTACGGCCCGCATACCGCCGGCCCGTTATTCGCCGACGATTCGGGGCTGGTGGTGGACGCGCTCGATGGCGCGCCCGGCGTCCACTCGGCGCGCTTTGCTGGACGGGGCGCAAACGACGAGCGAAACAACCGCCTGCTGCTGGAAAAACTGCGCGGCATACGCGACCGGACAGCGCGCTTCGTTTGCGTGATTGCGCTGGCGCAAGGGACCGAGGTGCGCGGCCTCTTCGAAGGGTCCGTGGAAGGGGTCATTCTGGAAGAGCCACGCGGCGCCGGAGGGTTCGGCTACGACCCGCTGTTTTATTACCCGCCGTTCGGATGCACGTTTGGCGAAGCTGCCGAAGAGCAAAAACTGGCAGTGAGTCATCGCGGCCAAGCCTTCGCCAAGATGCTGCGCAGTTTGCAGGCGCCGTAACGCCGCGATAGGCTAACTTGACTAACTCGCCGGCCGGAGCGACTTCAGAACCTTCGCGTGCAGCGTCGGATTGGCCGACGCCACCAGGTTGGGCTGCCAAATGACGTCCTGGTTACCGTCAAGCGAAGTGAGCACTCCCCCCGCTTCCCGCACGCAGGGCACAACCGCGGCGATATCCCACGGGTTCATGCGCGGGTCGAGCGCGACGTCGACGCGCCCTTGGCACAACAGAGCGTAATTGATGCAATCTCCAGACCAGCGGAACCGCCGGGCCTGCCTATAGAGGCGCGACAGGCAGATTGACGGGTTCGGATCGCGCGGGTCCAGGTCGGTGTGTTCGAGCGCAGTTGAAACCACGAATGCCTCGGCGGGGTCTGCCACCGCCGAGGTCCGCACGCGCAGCGGCAGGCTTCCCTGCCGCTGCAGCCAGCAGCCTTGGCCGGCCGCGGCGTAGACCGTGTCGCCGAGCGCGTGCGCGCCGATTACGCCCACGCAAGCTTCGCCGCGGCGCAGATACCCGATCAGGGTTCCGAAGAGCGGCAAACCAATCGCGAACGACGCCGTCCCGTCGATGGGATCGATGAGCCACTGGTGCTCGGCGCTGCGCGTCCGCTCTCCGCCGAATTCCTCACCCAGGATCGCGTGGTCCGGGTAGCGCTCGGCGATCATGCGCCGCAGTAACTGCTCCGCCCCCCGGTCCGCCTCTGTTACTTCCGATCCGTCCGCCTTGTGATCCACGGCGACGTTCTTCCACAGCGGCAGGATTAATTTGCCGGCCTCCTTAGAGAGCGCCAGCGCAAAGTCGAGGATCTCACTCCGGGATGGTTCCACTTTGGTTTCTATCGCCATGGTTTCTATTCTGCCTCGACGGCGAGAATCGCCGCGACCGTGCCCGGGTTCATGCCGGCCCGCCATACGGTTCGCGGGTTTATAGGGTTTATAGTATAGGGATAGACTACTCGTCAGCGGAGGTGCTACGTTGATGAAGCGCGCGTTACTCACGGTCGCCGCGGCCTCCCTGGCAGCGATCATTTTCCCCCACTCAGGGGACGCCACAGGGCCGTTCGACAAGCGGCTCTCCCCGGAACAACAGATCATCCATGCGTTGAACCGGCTGACGTTCGGACCTCGGCCCGGCGAGATCGAAGAGGTTCGCCGCATTGGCCTCACTAAGTGGATCGAATTGCAGTTGCATCCTAATCAGATCCCTGAAAGTCCGGCGTTAGAAGCAAAACTGAAGCCGCTCGAAACCCTGCGAATGGACCTGGCCGAAGTGGTTAAGGAATACACGCCGAACCAGCAGGGGATGATGATGGCGATGATGGCGCCGCCTTTCGAGTCGATTAACACCCTGCTTTCCAACGAGCAGAGGCGCAAGGTCATGAACGGTACTGCCGAAGAGCGCACGGAAGTGCTCAAGTCGCTCGACGCCGATAAACGCAAACAGGTTCTGGCTGGGCTGCCTCAAAACGTGGTGAGTTTCACCCCTGAGTTCAAGCAGGAAGCGGAGGAAGCGCAGAAAATGCGGCAGGAGGAGATGCGCAAAGAAGCTCGTCTCCGCAACCCGCAACTCGCCGATTTGCTGAATGCGGACCAGATGACCGCCGCCAGATCCGGCGACAAGGAACAGGTCACGGCCCTGCTCGCGTCCCTCGATCAGGACAAGCGGATCGAGGTGGCCTACCTGCTTCCCCCAAAGAGCCTGGCTGAGATTCCCGAGCTGCGCCGCGAAGGCCAGCGCCGCCGAACGCCCCGCCTGGTGGCGAGCGAAGACTTGAAGGAAGCCCGAGTTTTCCGCGCGATTTATTCCAACCGGCAGCTGGAAGAAGTGCTGGTGGATTTCTGGTTCAACCACTTCAACGTGGACGCCACGAAGAACGTGGCGACGTTTGGAAATATGCCTAATCTCGGTCATCTGCTGATCGGGAGCTATGAACGCGACGCCATCCGTCCGCACGTTCTGGGGCATTTCAAGGATCTGCTGCTTGCGACGGCGCGCCACCCGGCGATGCTTTACTACCTGGACAACTGGGAATCCATGGCGCCGGGTAGTTTTGAAGTCGGGCCGTTCGCCCCCGTGCGAGGCACCGTGAACGGCGTACCGAACTCGATTCTCCCCATATTCGGGAGGCTGCAGGCGCATGGGATCAACGAAAACTACGGACGCGAAGTGATGGAGCTGCACGCGCTCGGAGTGAAGGGCGGCTACACGCAGGACGACGTGATCGCCGTAGCGCGCTGCTTCACTGGCTGGACCGTGCGCAGTCCCGAAAATCCGGAGTTTGTCTTCGCGCCATTCATGCACGATTTTGGCGAAAAAACCGTGCTCGGCCATAAAATCGCCGCCGGCGGAGGCGAGCAGGACGGGCTCCAGGTCATCGATATCCTGGCGCATCACGCTTCCACGGCGAGGTTCATTTCGCGCGAGCTAGCGCGGCATTTCGTGGCCGACGATCCGCCGCAGACGCTGGTCGACCGGATGGCGCAGACTTTCACCAGCACGGATGGCGACCTGCGCGCCGTGCTGGAGACTATGTTTAAGTCGACCGAGTTTTTCTCCCAAGGCGCCTGGGAGGCCAGGATCAAATCGCCGCTGGAGATGGTCGCCAGCACCGTGCGCGCGATGGGCGGTGAAGTGACCGACGCCTGGACGCTGGTCCAGAAGATCGCCGAAATGGGCGAGCCGCTGTACAGCAAACTGGAGCCGAACGGTTATCCCGATACCGGCGAGGCGTGGCTCAGCACGGCGGGCATTATGGCACGGATGAACTTTCCGACCGCGCTGGCCTCCGGTCAGGTGCCGGGCGTGAGTCCGGACGGCTCGCGGTGGAAAGGCATGGATGCGTCGGCCATTGCACGGGATCTGCTGGGGCATGACCCATCCGCGCAAACCCTCAATGCGATTGAGACGGGTCTTCAGGGAAAGGACCCGGCGCCTTCTCTTATTGCGTCGTTGATCCTCAGCTCACCCGATTTCGAAAGGAGATAAGACGGCCATGTTGACGCGACGCATCTTTCTGCGCGGTTCCGCGGTGGTGATGGCAGGTATGGGCGCGGCGCCGCTGTGGCTCACTCGGGCTGCCGCAGCCGGGAGCCGGAAAAACAAAACCCTGGTGGCGATTTTCCTGCGCGGCGCCGCCGACGGGCTCAACATCGTCGTGCCGTTCGGCGACAAGCGCTACCGCGAACTGCGGCCGTCGCTCGCCGTCGCGCCGCCCAGCTTACAGAACAACGGGAACGGCGGACCATTCGGCCCCGCGATCGACCTCGATGGAACCTTCGCGTTGCATAGCGGATTGCAACCCCTGAAAGCTCTGTGGGACAAAAAGCAATTGGCGATTGTGGAGGCCACCGGATCGCCCGACCCTACGCGCTCGCACTTCGACGCGCAGGATTACATGGAATCGGGCACGCCCGGCAAGAGCGTTGCGGGTGGCTGGCTGAATCGCGCGCTGCCGGCGGCGGCGGCCGGAGCCTCGCCGCTGCGCGCGGTCGCGCTGGGGAATCGGGTGCCGCGCACGCTCCGCGGAGAGCACGAAGTGATCGCCATCGGCAACGCCCAACAATTCAAGATCGGGGATGAGGCGACGGCGTCGATTCTGCGGAACATGTACTCGCTTAGCCCGGACGCGCCCTTCCGGCGCACCGGCACGGATGCATTCGAGGCAATGAAAATGATCGCGTCCATTGGCGTGGGTGCGCCCCCCGCCCCCGAAGCCGAGGGCGGGCTCGGCGGTCCCGGCGTCCCGCGTTACGCGCAGGGTGGAGAGCTTGGCCGCGGCCTGCAGGAACTTGCGCGGCTGATCAAGGGCGAGGCCGGCGTGGAAGCGGCCTTCGCCGAAATCGGCGGCTGGGATCATCACGGTAACGAGAATCAGCAGCTCGCAAATCTGCTGCGCCAGTTCTCCAACGCGATCGCCGCTTTCTGCCAGGATATGGGGGATCGGATGGAAGATATCGTCCTGGTGACGATGTCCGAGTTTGGCAGGACGGTCGAGGAGAACGGCGATGCCGGCACCGATCATGGCCACGGCAGCATGATGATGGTTCTGGGCGGAGCGGTGCAGGGAGGCAAGATCTATGGAGAATGGCCAGGCCTTGAGAAAGAGCAACTCTATGAGGGCCGCGACCTGGCCGTTACCACCGACTTTCGCGCCGTGTTAAGCGAGTTGGTGCGCGGACACCTCGGTCAAAACGATCTGAGCACGGTGTTCCCTGGATTTCAGCCCGGCGCGCCGCTTGGTCTACTGCGTTCATAGTTTCGCGGCCCGACCCAGCGGGGATATTTGGGAATCGCCCATCGGCAAACACTGCGGCGTCAGGCAGGATCTATCCGCTGTGCCCGGCGGAACCCACTCCGGCGCAAAGGTTTCCAGATAATAGATCGGATGCCGTAGATGCGTTCCAATCCTCCGATATGTGGCGGGCCATGCGACCCAGAATGTGCGAGGCCAGATGCGGGTCCAGAATCAAGAGAAACGCCGACCAATTGGAAGCAATCCAGCAAGCCTCAGAACGTGCACTCGCGGTTTGTAATCTCGACTGCGAATTTAAACAGCCGCGAGACGCCCGGACGGCCATTCTTTGTATCCACGAAGGCAGACTTGGGAAGTGCCTGCAGTGTGGTGAAGACATCCACCCGAAGCGGCTCGCAGCCGTGCCGTGGGCGCTGTCCACCGTGCCAGGAAGCCGTGGACCGTAATCCTGGAACCCCGCAAGCATCGTCTTGCGACCTCCTTTCCACAAGGCCGCTCGAACATTCTGCCTGAGCAACAAAATGAACAACTCAGCACATGCCTGCTCCGGGAATGTAGCGCGCTCCCTTTTCTCGGATCGACCGGCGGGATCGAAGTATGAACTCGATCGAAGTGACTGCCTCTACCCAGAGGACTTTGTTCTCCGCGAAGAGCTGGCCTCGGCATCTATCCTGGAAAAACTCGTTGCCTGCTAAGCGCCACCCAAACGGGGTTTGGAACATGAGACGAAACGGGCTTCGACCGATGCCGCGGTTGTCATTTCCGGAGGAACACAAGTCCCCAGGCGTTCGCCGTGTGGAAAGTTGCAAAGACGTTGCCGCAGCGTGTCTTGGCCAAGCTTCACCCGGCCGGTCGAGAGTGAAAACAGTGGTCGGAGGCCGCTGGCGATTCGGGCATACGGTGAAGTGCGGGCGCATCTGGCGACCGGTAAACTCGGCGACGCACGGCCACATCGCATCCGCGGCGCTCTGGGACCGGGGCGTCAGCGGCGCCAGCCGTAAGGCCAGCGCCGCAGGCCGGAATCCAGGATGACTGAAGTTAGGCGTCTTCCAATCACTACCGAAACCCGTTTACTTCGAGCCGAAACGGAGCACCACTCCCGCTGAATAACGCAGGTCGTTTTGAACCAACGTCTGGTTCGTGCCGGTATTGGGATACTGCGTCATCAGGTATTCGACCTGAATCGGCTTTATCGCCAGATGGGCCGTCAGCGGGACATCGATGCCGCCTCCTATCGCCGCGGCGAAATTAGTCTGCGTCCCGGCGAAGCCTGACGCGGACAGGACCGAGTTCGCACCGTACGAAGATCTCGCTCCACCCACCAGCGTCTGTACGTAGGGCGTGAACCGCTTAAGACGCCAGTTGAATCTCGGCCCGAACAGATAAGTAAGTGTCGTGTTGTCGAGGTTATAGCTGCCGGCGCTTCCCGCATGATTCGCGCCGAAATCGGCGACCAGGCCAACAACTCGACTCAGGTTATACTCGGCATAGCCGGAACCTCCGTTTTCGTTATAAGACGGAACAACCCCGCCCGGATTAACGCGTGTATAAGAATAAGTGAAGCCGACTTCCACCTGCGGAGTCTGCGTTTCCTGCGCATAGACTGTCACCGCCGAGACTAAGAGCGCTGCCAAAACAATTCCTCTTGCTTTCATGACGAGTTTCTCCTTTAAATGTTAATTTCGTTAGGCTTGCCTGAACGCCTTTAACCCTTCGCATTCGCACACCAATACCCGAGTCACTGTTTTTGTTACGGGTATTCGCAGGTCATTGCGGCTGATATGCTCCAAAGCAAGAGCATCACAGGCGTCCAGAGCCTGAACTACAACTCCCTTTCTGAGTAAGTCGACGTTTCAATGTACTATCGCGTTGCGGCCGACTGTTATGATTATCGCTAAGATCGTCGTGTTTGGCGCATCGATCGAGGTGGTCATTTATATCTAGCGATGACTGGTCCTAAGGAGCCGTGCCGAAAAGTCACTCTCGTGTCCTTATGGCACAGTCACGGGTTCTATCAAGAATCGCCATTTCCACCAATGTCCCTGCTGAAGGCAGAATCGGGAATGTCTTATCGATGGTGACGGAAGCCTGGCCTGTCACGCTACTGAAGGAAGTAAGTGTTCCCCGCCGCCCCGGGCATCCACGCCGCGTGAGTGACGACCAGCAGCTTGTTGGTGGGCGAGTAGCGCCAGCCCAGATTGGTCAGCGTGTAGCGATAGCACGCTTCCGTTAAAGAGTCGATGCTCAGGTTCGCTTTATCGCTGAAACGGTTGAGACTCGAATCGCTTTCGAGAACCGAGAACTTGACCGTACTGTTCGCGCTGAGATCGCCTCAGGATTAAGTCGAAATTGGTTAGGCCGGCGGAGAGGGGATCGTCGCAAACTCTCCTATAACGATTGAGAAATCACCCGGCTTACCAGCCGGGACGAAGTATTACGCTGCGCCGTAGTCCAAGTGTGAACAGCTCTGACATAGTGCGCTTGCGCCACATGCTGGACGCTTCGCGCGAGGCCGTCGAGTTCGGCGCATCATGCGATGTCGCTATCTTCCCGGAAGCGATCGGTCAGTACGGACCCAAAGAGCGATAACTTCCGGATGCCGTTCGCGAACGGCAGAAGACCGCCAATCGTTGTGGCTCTACCGGAATCGCAAAGCCGGAGTTATGCCTGAGAGTTCCGACGCGTTTCGCAAGGGTGTGAGGGGGACGCGCGCAATGGACGGACCTCCGGTCGAAATACCCGAGAGGAGTGAGCCGGCGAAGTAGTCGAAGCTCGCGGCCCGTAGCCTTACAATGACGGCAGAGGTTGGCCTGCCGCTGCCCAGGCACGCCGGCAACCCGACCAGCGGCAGGCCCATTAGGGGCTCCCTCTGGACCCGGGCGCAGGATGCCATCCTGCCCCACGGCGATCCTTATTTCCGTTCGCCCTGGAGATGTTTCTGCACCGCCGCCTTGGGCGTCAGCAACTGCTGGAACTGAGCTTCGGGCACGCTCGCCGAAATGTTTACAGTAGTGCCCGTCGCCGTCACGGTCAGCGATTTCGCGAACGCCGCTGCGCCGGGATTCTGCGCCGTTTGCATTTGCGCCAGATTGCCAAGCAGTTGCACCAAGCCCGCCAGCGCCGTGGCATCTTCCGCCGTATCGCTCTGGGCTTGCGCCGTGAACGCTACGCTCGATCCGAACTTTACGCCCACATAGCCGCTCTGCACCTGCTGCAGTATGTTGGGCGGAATGGTCACGCCGCCGACGGCCGGGGGTTGGGGGGCGTTCGCTGGAGCCAATGCCGCCGGGGATACGGTGGATAAAGCCCACGCATCTTGCGTAACGCTCAACTGATTGGCTTGAGTGACCAATGAAGGCGGCAGCGTCGCCGGCGCGGCCTGGCGGTCAATAGCGGCCCTCACGTTGGCGACGCTGCCGGCAATCACGATTGAGCTGCTCAGGAACGCAATGCCTTCCGTCTTCTTAGGGCTCTCTATGATGGCGACGCCGCTATAGGTTTCCTGCGTGGCGCCGCTCGCCGTGGCTGCGGCCGCGATCTTCGTGGGGTTGAAGACGCCGCTGGCCAGGGCCAGTGAATTGGCGGCTCCGGGAGCGCCATTGGAAACCACCAATAGCTCGATCAAATCCTGCCGCGGGTCGAAGCCAGTCTCGGCGATCAACTGCTGGAAGCGGCTGCTCTCCATCTGGCTCAACACAAATTGCCCGAACGGCGAAAGCCTCGCCTGCATTACGTTGACATCCGACATTACTTTGACGTCGGCCATCACCAGTTTCATCAATTGCGGGTCGGCTGCCGGCAGGGAGCCGGCGAAAACGCTCAAAAGCGATGCGGTGGTAAGAACTCTTGCCTTCATATCATCCAGGACGCGGGCAACGCTCCATTATTAACGCGACTCCAGATTAACGCGACTCCCGGACCTATTCACGCGATTCCAGAAGCAGGGGAATCTGGTCCACAATTTCGATGCCAAACCCCTCCAAAGCAACTACCTTCCGGGGATGGTTCGTCAGCAGCCGGATCGTATGCAGCCCCAGGTCGGACAGAATCTGCGCGCCGATTCCGTGCTCGTGCTGCGAGCGTTGCGGCTCGCGCCCATGCGACGCCAAGCGGCGCGGACCGGTCTCGTGCAGATAGACCAGCACGCCCATACCCTCCTCGGCGATCGCACGCAGCGAGGCGCGCATCATGCGTCCGCACTCGCACATCGTAGAGCCGAATACGTCGCCATAGACGCACCGCGAGTGCATGCGCACCAGCACGCGCTCGCGCCCCTGCACCTCGCCGTGGACCAGCGCCAGATGCTCTTCGGGATTCAAATCGTTCGTATAGGCGATGCTGCGGAACCCTCCGAACTCGGTCTCGATACAACTCTCAGCCGCGCGGCGAATGAAGCGCTCGGTCTTCAAGCGGTAGCGGATCAGGTCCGCCACGGACGCCATCTTCAGGCCGTGCCGCGCACAGAATTCCACCAGGTGCGGCACGCGCGCCATGGTGCCGTCTTCGTTCATAATCTCGCAGATGACGCCCGCCGGCGCCAGGCCCGCGAGGCGCGCCAGGTCCACCGCGGCTTCGGTTTGTCCCGCACGCACGAGCACGCCGCCTTCGCGCGCGCGCAACGGGAACACGTGGCCGGGCCGCGCCAGATCGTGCGGCTTGCAATCCGGGTCGATGGTCTTCCAGATGGTGCGCGTGCGGTCCAGGGCGGAGATGCCGGTGGTAACGCCTTCCCGCGCATCGATGGATTCGCAAAACGCCGTCCCGAAATTGGAGGTATTGCGCGGCGTCATCAGCGGCAGGCGCAAGGCATCGCACCGCTCCGGCGTAAGCGCAAGGCAGATGAGCCCGCGGCCGTGCGTGGCCATAAAGTTGACGATTTCCGGGGTGATCTTTTCGGCGGCGATGGTGAGGTCGCCTTCGTTTTCGCGGTCCTCATCGTCGACTACTACCACCATGCGTCCGGCGCGGATTTCGTCGATAGCTTCCGCGATAGGGACAAAGGGCATGATTCATTGTAGCTGTGGGGCGGACAGAACCTCGCGCGTCGCAAGCGGACGCCAGCTCTTGCCCCGTGGCGGGCGTCCGCTCCGCTTTTCTACAGCGGCGCCGAATGGCCGTGCTGCGCCCGATTCAAAATCTCGTCCGCCAGCCCTTGCGGGTCGTCCACATTGTGCAGCGTCAGGCGGCTGGATTCGCCCGCGGTCTCAATCGAGATATTGCCCACGCCGAACATCCGCTGCGACATGCGCTGATCCACGCGGACGTCCTGAACTTTGCTGAGCTGAATGGTTCGCGTGGATTTCGAAGGAAAGCCGGACTCATAGCGAAGGCGTTCGCCGGTGATCGTAGCTTTCGTCAGGCTGCGCTTAATCCAGCGCACCAGGGGCCACAGCAAAATCAGCGGCGGCAAGATCATTACCCAGCGGGGCGCCTGATCCTGCCATTCCACCAGGTAAGCGATCTCGAGGGCCAGAAAGACCATTGCTGCAAGCATTGTCCCGGCCTTTAGGAACTTGGCTGTCGGTTGAACTGTAAGGTCCGCCACGTGCTCTTCTCCGTCGAACGATTGTATCGCGGCGATTGGTCGAAATGCGCGAATGCAGTAGTGGCGCGGGCCCATGAGCCAGCGCTTGCCCCTATAAGAGCGAACCGGGAAGTGGTTTTCCCGAATCTAAGCCGTGAGTCTGTGCCGGGGGGGCAACCCTCGAGACTCGATCGCGCGGTAGTGTGTTCGCTCGTCCGTCTGGAAGCCAGATGCGGCAGCGGCGCCGATGCGAGTTGGAGGGCGGCGCGGGCGATCTTTCCGGCAGCTGAATCTGGAACAAGAGCGAATCGGCTTCGCCTACGTAGGACAGGCCTCCCGGCCTGTCCCCACGCGAGAGGCGCGCTAAAGCTTCAATCGCCCGACCGCGACTCAGACAGGCCAGGAGGCCTGTCCTACAGCTTCAGCCCTTTCAAATACTCCCGAAACGGCCCTCCCAAGTCATGCCGCCGCAGTGCGTACTCCACCGTAGCTTTCAAGAATCCCAACTTATCGCCGGCGTCGTACCTTGTCCCCTCAAACCGGTAAGCATAGATAGGCCGGCTGCGCCCCAGGTGACGAATGGCGTCGGTGAGCTGGATCTCGCCGCCCGAGCCGGGGTCGATGGTTTGCAACGACTCGAAAATATCCGGCGTCAGCACGTAGCGCCCGATGATCGCCAGGTTCGACGGCGCGTCCGCAGTCTTGGGCTTCTCCACCAGGTCGCGGATGCGGTATACGCGGTCGTTGCTGCCGTTGTGCATCACCGGGTCGGCATCGATGCAGCCATAGGAGGAAATGTTCTCGCGCGGCACCTCCATCACCGCCAGCACCGGCGTGCTGAAAAAGTTGTAAATATCGAGAAGCTGGCGCAGGCAGGGCGTCTCGGCTTCAATCACGTCGTCGGCCAGCACCACTGCAAAGGGCTCTTCGCCCACCAGCTCGGACGCGCGCAGCACGGCGTGTCCCAGGCCGAGCGCCTCCTTCTGCCGTATGTAGGCGACGTTGATCATGTCGGTAATTCCGCGCACGATCGCCAGCAGATCCTTCTTCTTGCGGCTCTCCAGCAGATACTCCAGCTCGAAGCTGACGTCGAAATGATCTTCAATGGCGCTCTTGCCGCGCCCCGTCACGATGATGATGTTCTGTATGCCCGAGTTGAGGGCTTCCTCCACGCCGTATTGGATGATGGGCTTATCCACGACCGGCAGCATCTCTTTGGGCAGCGCCTTGGTGGCGGGTAGAAATCGCGTACCGAGTCCCGCAGCGGGGAAAACAGCCTTTCGCACTTTAGCTGGCATCTACTACAGCTTGGCGCCTGAATGGCCCCGTTGGCAACCCGCAATTGAGTTTCCGGCAGCGGCTGTGCTATGAATAGAGGCTCGGGAAAACAACATGGCATACGTAATTGCGGAACCCTGCATCGGCACCAAAGACGCGGCCTGCGTGGACGCCTGCCCGGTGGATTGCATCCATCCGAAGAAGGACGAAGACAAGCACGCCTCCGTCGAGATGCTCTATATCGACCCGGTGGAGTGCATCGATTGCGGCGCCTGCGTGCCGGTTTGCCCGGTTTCCGCAATCTTTGCGCAGGACGATCTGCCGGAGAAGTGGGCCAGCTTTACGGAAAAGAACGCCGCATATTACGGGCGCTAATCGTGGCGCACTGGCCGCCCTCTGGGCACGTGCAGTGCTCAGTCCAGACCGTCGAAAACATTGTCGACCGAAAGCGCGCCAGAACCCAGCAGCTGCAACTGGATGGCTTGGCCCGCGCGGTAAGTAGTGGTGACGCCATCGGGAGTTGATACGTCAATCTCACGGTTGTCTGCGTCAACCAACCAAATCTCCCGGCAGCCTGCTCCCAGGAAAGTCTTCTTTCTGTCATTCATCTCAGCGGCCGTGTTCGATGGCGACAGTATCTCCACCACGAGCACCGGGGCGCAATCGAAGTAGCCTTTCAGGTCGATCCGGTCCCACATTGCGCGCGGCATGTAGGCCACATCCGCGACCCAATACTCATAGTCCGGCATCAATCGAAACGGCATCTCGTCTCTTACAATGTCTCCCTCCGGTGCACGAGCTTCCAGTAGTCTCCTGATTCGATATTGCAGCCAGACGTGTCCATGTACCGGCGGAGGCATGGCAACCAACTCTCCATGGCGCAGTTCATGACGCCGACAGACCTCATCCGGCAGCCTCTCGAACTCCGCGAATGTCATCAGGCTCTACTTAGGAGCCGGTCCGCGAACCACCTGAACCAGCGCCTCCGGATGAATCCACTTCTCAAATGCCTTCCGCACGTCGTCCGCGGAGAGATCGTAATAGCGCTGCGCGGCGCGGACCGGCTCATCGAGCGGCAACCCGAGCAGCGC
>JBEKNN010000198.1:0-17622 GCA_049522755.1 Bryobacteraceae bacterium
CGCGGATGCGAGCACCAGCAGCATCACGTACCACCACAGTGTCTGCGGCGTCTTGGGCGGCGCCGCCGGGCCGGGCGCCTTATTCAGATTGGCCGCCTCTTGGGCAGAGTCCCCGCCTTTGCCCTGCGGCCCTTTCCCCTCCCACAACGCCAAGACATCCGCGGGGATCACGTCGAGGTTCGATTCCTTGGGATCGGGGTTGACGCCGACTTCGTTCTGGCGGCCATCGGCAAGGCGGAGCTGGTAGTATCCGGCCTCGGTGAGCTGGAACGATTGAGCGGAAGCGGCCTCGCCCAGAGTGAGCGGGCGCTTGCCCTCGGGGTCGGTGACTTCCACGCCCTGGCCGCGTTCCTTGGCATTGCGGAGTTCCAGGTAGGCGTCGACGGGGAGGGCGCCGCCCTGGCGCTCGCTGCCCGCAAGATAGCGCGCGGTCTGCTCGATGAAAGGGACAAAGGCGGGATGCTGCGGGAAATCGTTGGTCAGATTGTCGAGCCCGGAGGTGAGCAGCACCACGCGGCCCTCGCCGATGCGTTTCTCAAGCAGGAGCGGCGTCTGGTCGCCTAAGCGGACGATCACGCGCGCGGCATCCGGACCGGAGCCTGGGTCGACATTCAGAGCGTAGAAAAACTTCACGCCCTCCCAGCCGTCAGCCTTGGCAACGGAGGGGTAGGAGGAATCGCTGGAGCCGACCGCCATGTAGCGATCGGGAACGCGGCTATAGTCGCGGGTCTCGATGATGTGCGCGCCGAAAATCGGAATCTGCGAGCGGCCGCCGGCGGAGGTTCCGGCAGCGATCAGGAGACTGCCGCCGGAGCGCACGTACTCGGTGAGCGCATGTTCCAGCAGCGAAGGCATCGAATTGAGATCGGAGAGAATGATGAAAGCGTAATTGGACGCCTGCCGGTCGGCGGCCTCGTTGACGATGATCGATTCCAGGATAAACGCCGATTGCGCAGCCGCCCCCAGCGCGGCGCCGACGTAGAGCGGCGAACGGTTGTCGCCGTAGTTGTGGATCAGCAAGGCTTTTTGCGGGTCGGAACGCTGGACGGCAAAGCGGCGCAGGTCGTCGGCCGGGAAGACGTCGCCGGCGAGGGAGTTAGAAGCCTCGATCTTGACCTCGCAGCGGCTGAAGCCATAGGGCACTTCGAGGGCAGGGAAGTCGACGCCGGCCCGTCCGTTGGCGGGGATCGATACGGTCTTGGCGGCGGTGGTCTTGCCGTTCACCACCAGCGACACGGTGCGTTGCGCGGCGGGCGTGCCGTAGCCGGCGATGACGGCTTGTACGTGAACCGGCTTGGCGTCCTTGCCCCAGACTTGTCCGGGTGCATTCACGGATTCCACTGTCCAGTTGGGTTGGGCTTTCGAGACCACGGCGTGCGTCGCCAGTGTGACGTTGGCGGGCAGCGCCATGTCCTGGAAGCTGGCGGCCAGGTCGCCGCGCTGCATGTCGCTGAACAGATGAAGCTCGATGGGAGTATGGACAGATTCGGCCATGGCGCGAACGGCGCGCGCCAGCTCGCCGAAGTTGCCGTGGCCATCGCCGGGCTGAAGGGCCTGCACGGCGGCGCGCAACGCCGATTGATCCTCAATGGGCTGGGTCATGAGCCGCAACTGCGAGCCAAACGCCGCTACCTGGCCGCGCGCGGCGCCCTTTCCGGCAAGCACGCTCATTGCGGCGGTCTTAGCATCTTCCAGGCGGGTCCCGGCGCGCATGCTGAAGGAATTGTCGATTACCAGCAGCACCAGACGGTCGCTCGAAAGGGTGGCGGGGTTGCGGTTGATGAAGGGATTGGCGAAGGCGACGATCAGCAGCAGCAGCACCAGCAGCCGCAGCGACAGTAACAGGAAATAGCGGAGCCGGCGATGACGGGTGGAAGCTTGGGTGCGCGATTCGAAGAACATCAACGAACTCACCGGCTTGGGCTGAGTGGTTTGCCGCTTCAACAAATGCAGGTAGAGCGGAAGCGCGAGGCCCGCCAGGCCGGCCAGGAACCAGGGCGCGAAGAGACCCATCTAATTGCGGCCTCCGCGCAGGGTAAGGTATTCGCGCAGGGCGGCGTCGAGCGGCCGGTCGGTCATCAGCAGGCAGTAGCCCATGCCCGCGGCCTGCGTCCGATCGCGCAGATCGGTAAGATGCGCCTGGATTTTTTCGCGATACTCCTTCTTGACGTAATCGGGGGTGACCTCGATATGTTCCTGGGTCTCGAGGTCAACCAGAATGGACGGGCCGTTCAACGCGGGACGCACATCCTTGGGGTCGAGTACGTGGAACAAGACTACCTCGTTGCCGTGGTAGCGCAGCGGCTCGATGGTGCGGATAATGCTCTCGGGCGATTCCCAGAAGTCGGAGACGATCAGCACCATGCCGCGGCGCTTCAGGAACTCCTGGGCGTAGCGCATGGGCTTCGAGAAATCCGTGCGGGCGCGAGCTTCGGCCTGTTCCAGACCGGCCAGCAAACGATGCAACTGGCCCTGGCGGGTGGAGGGGCGGATAAAGTTGCGGATCTCGTCGTCGAAGGTAATCAGGCCGGCGGCATCGCGCTGGCCGTGGATGGCCAGATAGAAGAGCGACGCGGCGAGGTAGCGCGCGTAATCCATCTTATTGACGCTGTGGGAGCCGAACTGCATCGAGTTGCTGGCGTCGAGCAATATGGTCAACAAGCTGTTAGTTTCGCCGCGAAAGCGCTTAAGATACAGACGTTCGGTTCGGGCGTAGACGTTCCAATCGACATGGCGCAGATCGTCGCCGGGAGTGTAGGAGCGATATTCGGCGAACTCCTGGCTGAAGCCAAAATCGGGAGAGCGGTGCAGGCCGGCGACGAAGCCATCGACCACAGTCTTGGCGACCAGATCGAGGCTGGAGATGGCGGCGAGGATGGAGGGGCTGAGGAAACGCTGTTCCATGGAGAGCTATCCGCTGTCAGATGTCAGCCATCAGCGTCAGCGATTTTGATTTGCGCAACGTCAACCGGAACAACGGCCAGATTCCTTCCTGTGGGGCTGAGAGAACTCCAATTATAAACGACTTTGCCTGGCCGCTTGCGGCAATCCGCCAGACAACGCTCCCCTCGTTGAGCCTGAGCGACCCGTATCGGATGGAATCGATCGAGCACAACTGTGACACGCCAGTCCATTACGGGCCGTTCACTCAAGTATCGGCGATATCTTCGCCAGTACCTCGTCCATGAGCGCCTCTGGAATGCTCTCCAGTTTCTTGCCGCCGCGCGCGGCGATGTCGAGAGCTCGGGGCTGGTCGCACCGAATAACTCCTGTCGTTTTGGCTCCGGGTCCGGTCAGCGGCAGGGCGAAACCCGCCGTCCGCGCGAAATTGCCGCCGCTCGCGATCGGGAGCACCGGACAGCGACGCTTTTGTTCATGTCCCGAAGTAGGATTGAGACTGACGAGCCAAATCTCGCCGCGCCTCATCAGATGAAGTCGCACCGATGGGCTTACTATCGAGCCATTCCTGTTCTCCCCTGTCCCGCGGCGCCTTGGGATTGCATTGGGCTAGCAGCTCATCGAGGGTGTACCGGAGTGGAGCCGCAGAAGCGGCACATGCTACGTGCCGACAGTCGATTGACACGCGTAAGGCAACGGGCTACAGTGTAACCAGTGGAAATACGGAGCTTTGCCCACAAGGGCCTGAAGAAGCTCTATGTGGAGGACAGCGTCAAGGGCCTACCGCGAGACGCGGTGGATAAGCTCCGCGCCATGCTGACCTACCTTCAGGACATGCAGGACCCGGAAAAGCTTCGCGCTTTCCCGCTGTGGAACGCCCACCAGCTCACAGGGATCGCAAAGGAGTTTGGAGGCTGCACGTTACGCGCAACTGGCGCCTGACATTCCGGATCGAGGATGGCCAGCTATTGGATGTCGATTATGAAGACTACCACTGAGGAGCAAGCTATGCGGATGTTGAACTCTGTTCACCCCGGCCGTTTCCTGCGGGCCGAGGTTATCGAGGCCTACGACCTTTCCGTGACGAGCGCGGCAAAGATTCTTCGCGTATCCCGCCCAACCCTTTCCAGCCTCTTGAACGCCAGGGCCGCCCTTTCCGGGAACATGGCCCTGCGGTTCGAAAAGGCGTTCGGAGTCGATATGGATACCTTGATGCGGATGCAGAATTCCTGGGACATCTCCCGGACGCGAAGCCGCGAGAAAAAGATTCGCGTGGAGCGCTACCAGCCGCGGTCTGCGGCTTAATGGAGAGAAAACTACAAGTAAGACCTTCGGTGGAGACGCTCATAGACCCATCATTTCCGAAACCGACCGTCGAACTCGTTCTGGAGGCGGAAAAGCGCTTCGACCTGGATGACGAGGTCACCGAGCGCGCACTGACCGAGTTGTTTAGCCACTTCCCGAAAAATACCGACAGGTCTCAGATCCTGCTCAAGGTTGCGGCGATCAATCAACTGTACTCCACGAACATCTATGCGGTACGAACTGTCGCGAATCACATTTGGAAGCTCAACATCGACGCGGACTTAGACGCTCACTCGGTTGACCTCGTTAATAGGATCGCCCGTGTCCGCATTACCGAAAACAAGGAAATCAACTTTCTTTCGTTCGCCAGCAAGTATTGCAACTGGCACCGGCCTGCGAGCTACCCAATATACGATGCCCGAGCCGTGGAATGCCTCTGGACCCACAAGCTGCAATTCGCCCTAAGTTTCGCGCGCAAGGACCTCTGGGATTACATCTCATACTGCGACGCAGTGAAAGATTTTCGCGATCGCTTCGAACTCCACTCGCTAACGCTCAAGCAGATCGACAAGTTTCTGTATCGTAAGGGAACTACATTGCTCGAAGCACGGCAACAAGCCAAAGCGCTCGCCAAACAGTGCGCGCCCTACGCAAGTTAGTGAAGGCGCTTATGCGCCTGGCTACGACTTCATCCCCATCCGGTCCTTGACACGGATAAGGCGGTTATCAATCTCGATTACCTTGCCCATCAACGTCTCGAACCGCTGGTCCATGCGCTCGAATCGCGCGTCCATGCGCTCGAATCGGGAATCCACCTTCGCTTCGAGCCCGGCGAACCGCATGTTCATCGTGCCGCTGAGGTGAATGAACAATCCCGTATTGGCGAGAATGCCAACAAGGGGAATCGCCACAAGGACGTCATTTTAGCCCTACCTTTATTGCGCACCCATTTACGCGCCGGTTTGGGTGGCGACGTGTGATATCAGTAGGCACCGTCTTTTCAAACGATGCCCCACTTCCGCCGCAGCCACCATTCGGAGAAGCGCAGCAGCAGCAGCGCCAGGAAGACCAGCGGCAAATTCCACAGATCCTTGGTCTCGCGCATAGTCATGCCAGCTTCGGAAAAGGGGATGGCGCCGGCGAGTTTGCCGAGATCGGCGGGCTTCCAATATTGGCCGCCGGTCTGCGCGGCGAGGCGCTCCAGCAGGTCGCGGTTCTGTTCCGTGTGGAAATTCTCCGCGACGCCGTCCATGCGCTGGAAGGTTAATACGTCGCGGCCTAATTCCTTCACCGTGCCGGTCGCGGGATCCGCGCGCTGAGCCGTGACCTCGGTGAGGTAGGCGCCGGTCTTGGGAGCGGACCAGGCGGCTTGGAACTGGCCGGGACTATCGGGCACAGGCGTCATCTCGACCAGGGCGCTGACGCCGCTTGGCCCCAGGATATGCGCTTCCACCTTGGCGTCGGCAGCGGGGTTGTATTGTTGATCGCGAACCTCGGCGGTGAGAGTTACAGCGCCGTTATCGAGCAGCATCTGATCGGGGACGGAAGCCGCCACGCGACCAGGCGTATCCGAAACCACCCAGCGCAGGAGCTGCTGCCAGAACAGATCGTGAGCCGTGTCGCCCAGAGGCGAGCTCATCTGCCAGCGCCAGCTGCCTCCGGTGGCCATAATCGCGGTGCGGCCGCGACCGAAGTTTTCCGTGATCAACAAGGGCAACTTTCGGCCTTCGGGCGTGATCATATCGGCGAGAACGGACGCCCCCGGCTTGGGCGTGCCGGGGTCTTCATAGTCCATCAGATAGGGCAGCTTCTTCCACCGGGCGGCGTTTGCGGCGGGGTCGTCAACCAGGCGGGTAATAATGCTATCCACGCCGGCGGGCGCCAGCTCGGCGGTGGTATGGGTTGTGCCGGTCTTCGGATCGGCCTCGCGATGAAAAGTACCCGCCTGGGTTGGCAGCACCGTGGGCAGCAGGTCGATAAGGTTGGAGGCATTCCAGCCGCCATCCGCCAGCGCGAACTGGCCGCCGAGCAGCAGCAGGCCGCCGCCGCGGCGATCCACGAACTGGCGGATTAATTCCTGCTGGACGGGAGTGAAATAGCCGGCTTCGACTGACCCGATCATCAATCCCTGATAGACGAAAAGGTCCTCCGGGCGCGACGGAAAGCCCTCGGCCAGCTCTTTGGGATCGGCGATTCCCTGGCGGTAGATCTTGTTTTCACTGGTGCGAACCATGGAGGCGATCTGCACCATGCGGTCGTCCTCTTCCGCCTGGCGGATAAACTTGAACTCCCAACGCGGTTCACCCTCTATATACAGGATGCGGCGCGGTTCGGAGCCGACATTCACCACGCGGGTCAAGATGTTGTTGGCCGTGCTCTCTTCGCCGGGCAGTGGCGCGGCCGCGATTTGGAGCGTTCTGGCGCCGGCGCTGCCAATATCGAACATCAAAGTCTCGGTCTGCTGGTTTCCGTCGGCTCCGAGGGCGATGGCGCGAGCGGCAAGAACCTTGGGCTGGCTGGTGGTGACGTCGCGCACCGTCAGGGTGACCTTCGAGGCGGCGTATCCGCGTTGGTGAAAAGTGATCTTGGCGGCGATGCGGGAGCCGGCCAAGGCGCGGGGGGCAACCACGGCATCGTCCAGCTCTACGTCATGTGCGGCGCGCTCGCGTCCGAAGCCCACCGTGTGAACGGGGATATGGCGGGCGCGCAGTGCGCTGATGGCATCCGCGCCAATGCCGCCGGTGTTGTCATCGCCGTCGCTGAGCAGCACCACGGCGCCGATGGGCAAGTCGGAAGTCTCCTCACTCAACTGCTTGAGGCTGTCGCCGATGCGGGTGGATGGCGCGTTGGGCTGCAGATCCTTGAGGCTCTCGATACGGGCGGGCACGTCGTCCACGCGGTAAAGGCGGATTTGAAACTGGCGGTTGAGGCTGTCGAGTGCGCCGTTTTGAAGCGCCTTGACGGCCTGGCCCTGGCGCGTGACACCGTCCTCGGAAATGGCCATGCTGCGCGAATCGTCCACTAACACGGCAATGATATTTTGTTGCGGCTTCAACTCGGCGACTGTGATGGCGGGCTGCCACAGGAGCACCAGGATCACCGCCGCCAGCAGCGTCTGCAAGCCCCAGATTACCCAGGCCCGCCAACCGCGCATGACGGGAGCGGCTTGCGCCATACGCGAGCGGATCAGCCACGCCAGACCGGCGGCCGCAGCCACGATCAGCAGCACCAGAATCCACTTCGGCCATGCCCCTAGAAGGGCAAACTGCCCACGTTCATACACTGAGCGCGGATACTTAAAGAAGAACTGGAACATGGGCTTGCGGCCTGCTTTCGCACAAGTTGTAGGGCGGACCGCCGGGTTCGCGCCGGTCACCCTGGAGCCGCTCTTCGCCCGGGCAAGAAAGGCCGACCAGGGGGTCGGCCGCGGACCATGGGGTCCGCCCCACGGTTAGCGCCGAACGTCCGATAGTGGGGAAGGTTTGCGGCATTAGGAAAAGAGGCGCGCCGGGTTCATCCTAATGGGTGAAGGCGTAGGTAATGTAGTTGAGGACGATGCGAAAAGCAAGTCCGGAAAACTTCTCGGGGTACTGCGGGCTATCGGCCCACTCCCAGGCGTCGCCGAGATGCATGTTGGCGCAGATTGCCACCATGATGCGCCCGTGGTCGCTGCGGATGGCGCGCCATTTGGGCACGTAGCCATCCTTCTCATAGGTTCGGCCGGTGTTGACGTAGACCTCACTGGGGATCTGAAATTTTTCGTTGATGTCGTACAGAACGTGGTAGATCTCATCGTTATCCTGGAGATCTTCGACGGGCCGGTCGGGCAGCACCATGCGCATGCCGGCCATGAAATGCTCCCAATCGTCGGTGCCGTGGATATCGTCCACCATCAGGAAGCCGCCCTTCAAAAGATAATCGTGCAGGCGTTTGGCCTCCTCGTCGGTGAAGGTCCAATTGTTCACCGAGACGGCGTAGATCCAAGGGTAGTCGAAGATATGGTCGCTATCGAGATCGGCGACGTTCAGCGGCGACGGAGAGTTGATGTGGGTCAAGCGCCGCAGGGCGATCAGGCAATCGTTGTCGGCCTTGGGATAATCCCTGGACCAACCGGCGCCGAAACGGCGGTAGCCATAGCTGTTGCCGCCGGCATAGCTGGAAGTGTACTGGAGACGGGTCCAATAGAACTCCGAAGGCACGCTGGGCCCGTAGGAGTAGTATTGGCGGCCGTAGCCTTGGTAGCCTCCCCCTTGCAGCGCAAACAGAGAAAGGCTGAGGGAGAACAGCAGAAGTTTGGCGGAAATGGGTGGCGCCAGCTTCATAAATAATTTACCTCGGACGTTTCTTGCAGGATAGCAGAAGCGCGGCGGCCGCAGTGGTGGTGGGCGCTGCGGCCTCGAACACGATCCCCGCCGGCGGCCCCGGTCCCATAAACCTCAGTGAGGTTTCAACGTTGCAGGAGTTGCCGCTCTTTGATTCTCGTGGAGCGATTCATTCGCAGGAGGCGGACCGAGACCCGGCCCTTGGCAGTCAAGCCGAGGATTTCGCCATCGCGTAGCTTATGGTGGTCATCCCAGCGATCAAGGCGTGGATGAAACAGAGGCGTGAGCAGTCCGGTCTCGGGATCTATCGAAGCGATGTCACTGCCCTTGAACCTGTTGCAGACAGTGCAGCACAGGGCGAGATTCTCCACAACTGCTCGGCCGCCATGCTTTACTGCGATCACGTGATCGATCTCATGCTCGACTAACGTGAATCGTTCAGAAATCCGACAATACTCACAAAGACCGGCAGCCCGTAATCGTACAAGCTCCCGAAGTGCGGCTTCGATGTCAGGCATCACCCGCGGAAGGCGCGAGCCTTAGCTGCGCGGCTGCTTTTGCCATCCGCACCAGGTGTTCCAGATACTCATACCTCTCCCACTCCTCTTCGTCGAGAGGCGTCATCTCACCGGCGCGGCTTTTCTCGATCAGTTCCGCCACCCGAGCCGACAGTCGCGTAGAGGGACGCAGGTTGAGGATTTCTTCCGGCGCCGGCAGCGTGGCGAGCAGTTCTAGAACCTCGCCGGCGCCGTCAAAGCCGGATTGACCACTGGCGTTGAGCGCCCGGAGACCAAGTTCCAGGATTGTGGGGAGCTGCTGCTGTTGCGCCTGGATCTGCGATGCCAGTTCGTCCGGAAGGCTTACAGTGATCGACGCCATATGCTGTAAGTATAGCAATCACGGGCGGCCGGCTCCAGGGCATCGCCGCGTCCAAGCCGAATGCGGCGGTGCGCGCTCGATGAAATTCTAGATCGGAGCTACTCCTCCTTGATGCTCTCGCCGGTGATCAGGCGCGCGCCGCGGCTGAAGGTCACGTATTGAAATCCCCACTGGATGAAGACGATCACGCGGCTCTGAAACTGCACCAGATACATCAGGTGGACGAAGAGCCACACCAGCCATGCGAGCAGGCCGGAAAGATGCGCGCCGAAAATGCGCGCCACCGCGGCGCCGCGGCCGATCACGGCCAGATCGCCCTTGTCGAAGTAGTGGAATGGCGGAAGCTGTTTCGGCGCACCGTGGTGGTCCAAGGAATGAGCCCGCGCCACGATGGACCTGGCCGCATAGGCGCCACCCTGCATGGCCACTTGCGCCACTCCCGGCAACTGTTTGCCATCGGCGCCGGCCACCGCCGCCAGATCGCCCACCACGTAGATCTCGGGCCAGCCGGGAACGGTGAGGTCGGGGTTGAGGCGGATGCGCCCCTGCTTGTCTGTAGGCGCCTGCGTGCGCGCAGCCAGCGTGCGGCCGAAACTGGTCACGGTGACGCCGCCCGCCCATAGAACGGTCTTCGCAGTCAGAGATTCGGATTCGCCGCGCTGGTTACGGAACGTGACGCCGTTGGCATCCACGCCTTCCACATTCACGCCGGTACGAACTTGCACGCCAAGGCGGATGAGCGAACGCTCGGCGTCGGCGGCGAGGTCGTCGGGATAAGAGGGCAGCACGTGGCTCGATCCATCCAGCAGGAAGATTTGCGCGTCCTGCGAACGTATAGCGCGAAAATCGTGCTTGAGCGTATGGCGCGCAATTTCGCCCAGCGCCCCGGCCAGTTCGACGCCGGTGGCGCCCGCGCCCACAATCGCGAATGTGAGCCATGCGCGCCGCAGCTCCGGAGTCGCAGCGCGCTCGGCCGCTTCGAAGGCGTAGAGAATCTTGTGGCGGATGGCGGTGGCCTCTTCGATGGTCTTGAGGCTGGGCGCAGAAGCGCTCCACTGATCGTTGCCGTAGTAGGAGCTCTTGGAACCGGTGGCCACCAGCAGAAAGTCGTATTCGAAAGCGCCGCCGTCTTTCAGGATGAGCCGCCGAGCATGCGGGTCCAGATCGACCGCTTCGCCCATCAGCACGCAGGTATTGCTCTGGCGGCTGAGGATGCCGCGCAGGGGCGCGGAGATGTCGGCGGGCGACAGCGAGCCGGTGGCTACCTGGTAGAGCAGCGGCTGGAAGAGATGGAAGTTGCGGCGGTCGATGAGGGTGATATCGAGGGGAGCGCGCCGCAATGCGCGCGCGGCGTAAAGGCCGCCGAATCCGCCGCCGAGGATGATGACGCGCTTAGGGATAATTCCAGGATAGCGAAACAGCCGCGCAGGCGGAGCGCAGCCTACTCCAGCATGCTTCGAAACGGCTTTGAGTGAACAGTTGAGGACGGCCGGGTTGCCGTCGTTCGTGACAGTAAACAAACGACTTACGCGTTTGTTTACTGGAGAGTGTTGGGGCTAACTCAACTTTTACTACGCCTGCAAGTACCCGCTATTCGCGGACGACAGTATTGCGCGGCGTCCCCGAGCCCCACGATTCGAGGGACCTCCCCAATCCTATTTCGCCGGCGCGGACTCTCGCTGGCCTCTCTTGACCAGACCAGCCATTCCCCAGTCCGTCAGTTTCGTTATCCGGCCCTCGCCGTGCGGCGCACTTAGTTCCCTGATTTGAAAGTCGATGTTCTTACCGTGTACTTCGACCAGCGCGTGTCCGAAAAACCAACCGTCTTCGTAGACTCCCGACAACCGCAGATGCCCGCCTGAACTCGCCATTGAGACGTAGGTCACTCCCTCGAGTTCGAGACGCAGCATCTGGTGAATATGTCCGGCGACCACATACTGGACGCCGTACCGCCGGGCAAGCTGGTGCAGCGCGAAGTTTGGATTCCGCAGCGCCACGTTCAGTAACCAGGACGGCCGGTGCGACACGATAATCTTCAACGCCTGCCCGGCATGGGCTTTCAAGTCCGCTTCAAGATAGACCAGTTCCTGGTCCGGCAGTTCCTCAGACCGGCTATTGTTCAGGACGGTGAAATGAGCCTGCCCGTAATCGAAGCTGTAGTGTACTGGATGCGTCGAATACTGCCGGAACAGCCGCTCCGATGCCTCTGACCAGATGTCATGGTTGCCGGGCGCGAGATATAGTGTATAGCTCCGGAAAGGTTTCAGAATCCGGCCGGCGTCAAGCCACTCCGCTTCTGCGTTTGCGTCGTTCATCCCCTGAATGGTGTCGCCCACACTGACGACGAAGGCGGGATTTTCGCCTGCTACCTCCTTCCACACTTGCTCATAGACGCCTGGTTGGGCCTCGCCGGTCCGGTCGCCCAGAATCGCAAAGCGGTAAGAATCGGGCGCTGCGGCTCCCCGAATACAAAGCAGAAGCGTAAGCAGCAACCCGCCAAAGATGAGGGTGCGGCCGTACCGGGCTCGGATTTGCAGGCGATCGAACATCTCTCTTAGCATTTTCGCAGGACCACGGGGCCTGAACGGAGGGTCAATCCTGTATCTGCGCGCTTCTTCTTCGTTCCGGACGCTTGTATTCGAAGGAACAGTCGGCAGCCGGCCGGGCCGAAAGCCGGAATGATCAGTCACGCTCAAATCAATTTTATTTGTCTCACTCTTTCAATCGCTTACATACAATTGGCCCCAGGACGCTAACATCCGCATGCTAATGTCAAATCGTAACTAAGTTGGTACTTACCTTGGTACGCCGCAGTTATTAGAGAGTCAGCCGCCAGGTAAGAGTGACGATAAGCCCGCTAGCCTCGCCCGCAATGTACTCTCCCCTACCCTCATGCTCTTAGTGTCTCCAACTCCGGCGCCAGAATAGCTATAGCTAAGCCTAGTGTCCTGGGTCAGAAGTTCTGCAACATTCGGACCCACCGCTAGTTGCCTTGGCGCCAGATGGCGGTACTGAAAATCGAGTGCGGGCGCCAGGCAAAGACTTCTCTGGAGTTTCGTTTGGAGTATGGCATTACTGTTGAGAGGTGTAAGAGTCCCGTCGCCGCACGGGTCTCACGCATGCCGGGCGCCGCAGAGATCCAATTGACTCCGCAACAGCAGAAGGAACTTGGCCGTTGTGCCAGCAGCCGCTCGTTAACGGCGCGAACGGTGGAGCGGGCCAAGATCATCCTCGGGTTGGCAGCGGGCAAGGCCAAGCAGGAGATTGCCGCGCAATTGGGAATCGCCCGGCAGACGGCATGGCGATGGGGACGGCGGTTTCGGGAGCAAGGGACCCCGGGACTGGAGGATGCGCCCCGGTCGGGACGGCCGTGCGTCATCCTGCCCGAGAAGATCGAGCAGATCGTCCGCAAGACGATTCGGGAAACTCCGCCTGAGTCCAAGCATTGAAGCACACGGAGCTTGGCCGAACAGGTGGCAGTGAGCGCGTCCTCGGCCGGCCGGATCTGGCGGGCCCGCGTCGAAGCCTTGGTTAGTCCGCTATATTAAACTCATGGCCGAACAAGAAATCGCAACCCTGGGCGCAGGCTGCTTCTGGTGTATCGAAGCGGTCTACCAGGAGATGCAAGGCGTTTTATCGGTGGAGTCGGGCTACATGGGCGGGCGCGTGGACAACCCCACCTACGACCAGGTCTGCAGCGGCGCCACCGGCCACGTGGAAGTTGCGCAACTGGTCTTCGACCCCGCCGTGGTTTCCTTCCGCGACATTCTGGAAGTATTCTTCACTATTCACGACCCCACCTCACTCGACCGCCAGGGCAACGACGTAGGCTCGCAATACCGATCGGCGATCTTCTATCACAGCCCGGAACAAAAACAGACCGCGGAAGCCGTAATTCGCGAGCTCGACGCCGAGCGCCTCTTTAGCCGCCCGATTGTTACCGAAGTACGCCCCGCCCAGCCGTTCTATCGCGCCGAGAATTATCACCAGGATTACTTCCGCACGCATCCGAACCAGCCTTACTGCGCGTACATCGTAGCGCCCAAGGTCAAAAAGTTCCGCGAAAGATTCGCCCACCGGCGCGCCGTGCCTTAGTTTGCCGGGATTGCTCGCGAGACATACCCGGCCGCCTACTGCTCCAGCACATCGTGAAACGCGTTAATCATTACCTTAGACGGCCTCTTGGGCAGCATCACCTGCAAATTATCCAAAGTCTTATTCCCGTCCATACGCACCATGCCCAACCGCACGATCGTCCCATCGAAATCGCCATACAGCGGCACTAACATCACGAAGTTATCCGTCACTTCGCTCTGCGTCAGACTACCCTTGAGCAGGTATTTTCCATCCTGCTGCGGCGTCAGCGTGTAATCGAACTTGTAGCGTGGAAGAGCCGTGCCGTAGACCCATTCCGAAAAGAACCAGTCCATCTTACCGTCGCCTTTTACATTCATGTCCGGCGTGATATGCTTTTC
Source organism: Bryobacteraceae bacterium (assembly GCA_049522755.1). Taxonomy (GTDB): domain Bacteria; phylum Acidobacteriota; class Terriglobia; order Bryobacterales; family Bryobacteraceae; genus PALSA-243. Next base: position 13,880 of record JBEKNN010000198.1, read on the forward strand.
CACCACCCGCTGGAAGCTCTCCGTGGATGCATTCCCGTTCATATGCTGCTGCACGAAATCCTGCATCATCGCAAAGAATGGCTTATCGCCCTCTTTCGAGTTGTGCATAATCGACCGCAGCATGTGTAGAATGTAGCCGCCTTTGCGGTAGACCACGCTGTTGTAAGCGCCCGCGTTTTTCGCGCTGTTGAGTAACAGGCCCAGCCACAGCGGTCCCGCATCGTTCGCCCGCCGGCCAAAGTTGTTCTTATCCACAATCGCGTGGCGGGCGTGGTCCCAGTAGTCGAGGTATTTCTTGGGGGTCTTTTCGGTGACCTGCAGATAACCGCCGGCCGAGAAAAATGCGAAGCCTTCGGAAAGCCACTGGTCGTGAAAGGTCGTAAAGCCCACCATGTGGCCCCACCACTGGTGCGAAACCTCGTGCGGCGTCACCTCGTCCACGAACTCAGTCAAGCCGTGCTCGATGCCGTTGAACAGCCGCCAGCGCTGCGTATCGTCCAGATACGCGCTCATCGGCAGATACACCAGCGTAGGCCACGATTGCCCGTAATTGAACGCCGGTTGCTGCGTGATCGCGATCCGTCCGAATTCCGACTTGCCGAACCACGCCGTAAAGAGGCGCATGGCATTCTGCGCCTCGGTAATAATCTGGTCGTTCAGCGCCGAAGGGCTCAACGTTCCCACCCCGTCGATTTCCGTTGCGCCGCGCATATAGTCCGGCAAATCCGAGCCAGCGTAGCCTTCGATGTGCACGCCGGTGGCGGAATCGGTGATCTCCTTTTTCTTGAACGCGCCATAATTGAACCCGGCCACCGGCATAGGAACTTCCGAGATCCAATGGGTGCACGCAAGATCCTTTTCGGTCCATGACTTCTCAAGTTTGCCGACGCTCACCAGCGTGTACTGCTTGGGAACCTTGAAGGTCAGGTCGTACTGCGCATGGTCGCGGAAAGCGTTGAGGCTGGGGTACCAGCTCTCGCGCGCGCCCACGCTGAAATTTCCGCCTCCTTCCTTGGTCACCACGCGGTCGCCTTCCAGCGCGCCTTTCTCGCTCTCATACTCGACGGCTAATTCGTGCTCGCTGCCGCGGTCCATCGCCTGCGGCATCACCACGTAAAAGCTGGCGTCTTCGCGGCGCCCTTCCTGAATAAACGGCACGTCCTGGCCGCCGCTGGGTTGTGTAACTGTCACCCGGCTCACCCGCAGCGAGGGTATCAGTCCGAACTTGATCACCCGGTCTCCGGCAGTCACGGCTTTGAAGCGCAGATGAGTGGAGGCGGTGAACAGATCGTTCCTGGCGATAGTCGTTTCTATCTGGTAACTCAGCGCTTCCACTACCCGCTTGTTCTCATCGGAGCTCACCCTATGCGCCTCGATTTCGGTCTTCAGATGTTCCAGGCTCCAGATGCCCTCCTGCTGAGCTTCCGGGTCGTAGTCGATCACCGCTACTTCTTCCGGCGCGGGCAGCATGGCCAGAACGCCGCGCGGCTTCACGTGAAAGCGCAGCCCGGCAACATGTTTGCCGTGCAGATAAGCGCTGAAGAAGCCCGGTTGCGCAGGGTTGTAAAGATCCGCCAGTAAGTCGGCTTCCACGTTGTCCATATCTTCCGAAGTCAGCAGCGCCTGCCAGAGGGAGTGCGGCTGGTCGGGACGGCTACGCAGACGCTTTCGGAACTCGCGCAGATCGTCGCTCAACTTCGCGTCCGCGGGCACGGCGTGCGTTTGACCGCGGATCTCGTCGCCGGTGCGGTCCGTGAAGCAGAACAGCGCGCGGTCGAAGGTCTCCAACACGGCGTTGCCCTTGCCGCCGGTGATCGATTCCAGGCGATTCTTCTCGATAAGTGAAAGAGGCTGGAAAAGGAATTCGCCTTCGCCGGAAAACACCGCAACCGTGTCGCGCCCCATCGTCTTTGGCGTAAATCCAATCACGCCCGATTTCAGCGTGATAACTCCGTTATCGCGCTTCAGAACGATGTTCTCCACCAGAAATGTCTCCGCGATAGAAGCATCGCGTAGCGCGCGGTAGACCGGTTCGGTATTAGGCGCGGCCGAAAACACGCCCGTCGATGCGACGAGCGCCAACAAACAGGCGCGGACGAGCGGAACACAGCGAAGCATTGTAATGAATGTAACATATGTAACCGTCGACGCAGCAAGTATATTGAAGAAAGTTTAATGCGGGCTATGTTACTCTACAGTTCTTACAAGTTAGACTCAGCACTAACGGAACAGTCGAGGTGCGAATTCGTGCAGGTCCCTCCGCCAGGTCTGAAACTCGTGCGAAGTACCTTGTGACTCGTAAAATACGTGTTTGACTCCGGCGGCTTCCAGAGCCTCATGCATCGCCTTCGTTCCCTGGTGCATTCGCTCTTCCATCGTGCCCGCTCCGATCCATAGTAAATGCACCTTCTTGTTGTATGCGGCCGCGTCGCTGAAGACCCCGTCGAGAGAGGTCTTCACATCGAAGTTGGGGATAGGCGGAGCACTGAAGGCGCCAATCCACGCGAACTGGTCCAGATGTCTCGATGTAATTTGCAGAGTTTGCGACGCGCCCCTCGACGTGCCGGTCATGGCCCGATGCTCCCGATCCGGAATAGTCCGGTACGCACTATCGATCGTCGGAATCAGGTCGCCGATCACAACATCCTCAAACACATCGGGCACGCGCGGCGGTCCGCCGGGCGACGCTTCCGGTGTGGCGCCTTGCCGGGTGGCGTATGCCGTTTCCATCACTACCAGCATCGGCGCGGCTTTGCCCTCGGCGATCAGATTGTCCAGGATCAGGTTCGCCTTGCCCTGTTTCGTCCAGGTTGTCGCGTCTTCGCCAGACCCGTGGTTAAGGTAGAGCACCGGGTAGCGCGACCGTCCGTCGTCGTAGCCAGGCGGAGTGTAGACATACGCGCGGCGCCAGAGACCAGTGACCTTTGAGTGATACCACTTGATGTGGATCTCGCCGTGCGGCACGTCCTTGACGTCGTAAAAATCGACGCCCTTTTCGGGCACTTCTATCCCGCTCGATTCCTTGCCATAGCCGTAGAAGGTTTCGCTCGATGGATCGTTGGCGGCGAAGCCATCCACTAGCAGCCAATAGTAGTGAAATCCCGGAACCGCGGGCGGCGTAGTCACCGTCCACACGCCCTTTTCGTCGCGAACCATCTCGTAGGGTCCCGCGCCCAGCCCGTTGTCGGACCCGCCGGGTTGCACCTGGACCTTCTGAGCGGTGGGCGCAGTTACCCGAAAGGTGACTCGCGAATCGGCGTGGACGCTCGGGAATTGCGCGCCCATAACGTTGGATGTCGCAGGCTTGGAATCGTCGGGCGTCTGCGCCCCGCACCAGCTACACGCCAGGAGCGCGATCGTCGAGAAAGGCCTCATTGGACTTGCCCTCGCTCCCCCGGCAACATCAACTCTGCCGGGGGACGCGTCAATGTTATCAGAATGGGATCATCAGAATGCGTCTGCGCGCGCCGGCCGGAAGTGAGCGCAGAGTTGGGGCGCACAAGACGCGTTCACACGAGTGTGAACGCTGCACGCACGAGTGCGTGCGCCACGGTGCTATGGGCCACGGTGCTATGGGCCACGGTGTATAGGCCACGGCGCTATAGGCCACGGCGCTGTAGGCCACGGCGCTATAGAAGGTCGCGGCGTTAGAAGGAAGTACAGTTTTGGAGCTCCTGAAACCGCGCGTCAATCTCATCGCGGGTCAGCGTCCGGAAACGGTCCACGCCGAAGTTCTCGCAGCA
>JBEKNN010000199.1:0-17579 GCA_049522755.1 Bryobacteraceae bacterium
AAAAAGTAACCGGCGAGTAACGCCGGCGGTCTTGCCGCCGGTGCCTTGTAGTTGGCGCGGAGGGCATCGCCCCGCGCTACTGTAGTTTGCCTCTTGCCTCGACGTTCCACATGTGCTCGACAGTTTCGCCGCGCACGCCGTAAATCTTTTCGTGCAGATTGACGGCTACGCAGACGTGATTGGGAATCACGTGAACGCGCTCGCCGATGCGAAACTCCCGTCCAGCTTCCGTCAGATCGATGAACCCATGCTCTTCGTTCATTTTGTGGAATCGCGCGCCGGGCGCTTCCACCACGTAGCCGAAGGTGACATCGGCCGAGTTCGACGGGCGGTCGGATGAGCACGTCTTCGAGCCGCCATCGATAATCATCTGTCCCGGCCGGGCGGTGGAGACTACCGTGGCCAGGATGCTGGCGGCGCAATCTTCCATCGCGCAACCGCCGCTGCGCACGGTGTTGATGTCGTTGAAGACATACGTGCCGGGGCGGATTTCGTTGAGGCCGGCGATTTCGTGCGAGTGAAACAGCGCCGGCGTGGATCCGCCGCTGACGATTTTGGTTTCGATTCCGGCGTGGCTGAAATCGTCGAGCGTGCGGCGCACCAGCGTCGAGAGCTCTGTAAGCGCGCGCAGCCCGGCTTCGTCGAGACTCTTGATATGGCCCGGGTAGAAGGTGATGCCTTCGAAGCGCAGCCGCGGCAGCGCGTCGATGGCGCGCGCCAGCTCGAGCAACGGCTCGCCCGGAGTCACGCCAACGCGTCCCAAGCCTACGTCCGCTTCGGCCAGGACGCCGATCTCGAAGCCGTCCGCGCCGGTGCTGGCTGCGGAGAGCTGGCGTGCGGCCTCCACGCTATCGAGCGCCACCGTAACGCGCGTGCGGCGCGCGACTTCCATCAGCCGCGACAGCTTGGCGGGACCGATGATGGGGAAAGCCAGCAGCAACTCCTCCGGCTCGGCGCCAAGCATAACCTCCGCCTCGGAGACCTTGGCCACGGTGAGGCCGGCCGCGCCCAGCTCCAACTGGCGCTTGCCGATCCACACCGATTTGTGCGTCTTGGCGTGCGGACGCAGGCGCAGCCCGTGCTGCCGCGCGTAATCCGCGACGCGGTTCAGATTGCGCTCGAAAATGTCGAGATCCACAACCAGCGCCGGGGTATCGATTTCAGATACGTGCATCGTCATTCTGCCTCCACCGACCTTACCCGCGTCACTACCGGTTCCAGCGGCTCGATCTCCACGCCCAGCGGCGCGGTCTTCAACTCGGCGAATTTGCGGGCGCTTACCATCACGCGCGATTCCAGCGATCCCACGGCCGCGTTGTAGGCTTCCACGGCGCGCTCCAGGGCCCGCCCGGTCCTGTTCCAATGATCGCCCATATCTGAAAGGCGCTTGTAAAGATCCTTACCAAGCGCGCTGATCTCCGCGGCATTCTGCGCCAGGTTTTCCTGCCGCCACCCGTAGGCCACGGCGCGCAACAGCGCGATGAGCGTGGTGGGCGTCGCGAGGATAACGTTCTGGTCCACGCCGCACTCGATCAGCGACGGGTCGCTTTCCAGCGCAGCGCTGAAGAAGCATTCGCCGGGCAGAAAGAGCACGGCGAACTCCGGTGCGGGGTCGAACTGCTCCCAATAGGACTTGCGCCCCAGGGTCGTAATGTGGGCGCGCACCTGGCGGGCGTGATCGGCCATGCATGCCTTGCGCCTGGTTTCGTCCGCGGCTTCGAGCGCGTGCAGGTAGCCGTCGAGCGGCGTCTTGGCGTCCACGACGATCGTCTTGCCGGCGGGCAGATGAACCAGCAGGTCGGGCCGCAGGCGGCCTTCGGAGAAGCCGGCGGTAGTTTGCGAGCTGAAGTCGCAGCGGTCCAGCATGCCTGCCATTTCCACCACGCGGCGCAGCTGAATCTCGCCCCAGTGCCCGCGCACGTGCGGCGTGCGCAGAGCGGTCACCAGCTTTCCGGTTTCCGAGCGGAGCAGAGCCTGGGTTTCGAGCAGGCTGCGGACCTGTTCATGCAATGTGGCGTAGGCTCCGGCGCGCGCTTTTTCGAGCTCTTGGATCTTCCCATCCACCTTCTCCAGGGACGCTCGCACCGGCATCACTATGTCGGCAATGGCCTGCTGCCGCTTTTCGAGGTCGCCGCGCGCCGCCTCCTGCGTTTGCGCCAGAGTGGCCTTGGCGAGGTCGAGGAAAGCCCGATTGTTGCGGGCAAGCGCGTCGGCCGATAGCGCTTGGAACGCCATCTCGGTCTCCTGCTTGCGCCGGCGCAGAACCAGCCATGCCAGCGCGAAGCCGGCAATAAAACAGAGAAGCGGGAAAATGTTCTGCATGAATAATATTATCCCCGTTTCACATGGCTGGGGTTGAGGCGATGACCGATCGCCGTTGGCGCCGGGCTTCGCCGAGTCGGGTGGCGCGACTAGTCTACAGAAGGACCGTGTCGATCCGCGCGTCCTCTTCCGCATTGGTCAGCGCCGCCCGGGGTAAGCCTGCGCTACCGGCGGCCGCCGACGCAACGTGCATTTCGGCCGGCTCTAAAAAGGCGATCAGCTCGCGCTGGGATCCGTCGAAGAAGGCGTCGAGGAACTCACGCAGGGCGGCGCGGCGCATCTGATCGCGCGAAGCTTCCGGCGTGTAGACGAACGCCCGGCCCGCCTTGCGGCGCGAGACTTTACCTTTACGCACCAGACGGTCGAGCACCGTCATGACGGTAGTGTAGGCCAGCGAACGGGTTTGCGTCACGATCTGCAGCACGTCTTTCACGTTGCCTTCACCCAAGGTCCAGAGGGCCTTCAGGCAGAGCAGTTCGAGCGGCGGCGGGACATCGCGCACAGTGCGTGGCATTAACCTTCCTGTTCGGCGGCGGGTTTGAGCGCCTGCCTGAGCTTATCGGCGAAAATCGATTCGGGCTTGGGGGCAAAGAGCGGATGGTGAACCGGCGCGTGCGGTGTGGGCGGCGCGGACGACGCCGCTGCCGGCGCGATCGGAGTGGGCCGGGCGACCGGCGCGGAGGGTGCGGACGCCGGCGCGTGCGGCGCAACTGCTGGCGCGGGGGGCGCAGCCGGGGTGGGCCGGGCGGCCGGCGCTGCTGCCGGCGCTATCGGCGATTCCGGCGCCCTATCGAACGCGGCTCCGTTTGGCGCGGGCGCCTGCGGCGATGGGGACGCAGACAGGCCTGGAGGCCTCTCCCCCGCCAGGTAGCGATCCATCTTGAGCGCGGTTCGCTCCAGCGCGGAGCTGTAACCGGTGAAGCAGCCTTCCAGTTGCCGGTCGTTTTCCACCAGTGCGCGCATGCACTCCATCTTCGAATCGAGGTCGTCGAGATAGTGTAGCAGCAGCGCCTCGGGGAATTGCGGCACCTTCGGCGAGCCGAATTCCAGGTGGCCGTGATGGCTGAGGATCATATGCTCCACCAGCACGCGCAGCTGCGGCGGAAAATCCGGCAGAGTGCGAATCTTGTCGCCCACCATGCGAATGGCGATGGTGATGTGGCCGAGCAGCTGGCCATCGTTCGAGTACGAAAAGCCGCGCTCATAGTTCAGCTCGTAGATCTTGCCGATATCGTGCAACAGCACGCCCGTCAGCAGCAGATCGATGTCGACGTTCTTGTAATGCCCGGCCACCAGCCTGGCAAGGGCGCAAAGCGACAGCACGTGCTCTATCAATCCGCCCAGAAATGCGTGGTGGATCGTCTTGGCGGCAGGCGCGCGGCGGAAGCGCTGGGCGATATCGGGGTCGTCGAAAAGCGCTTCGAGCAGGGCCCGCAGGCGCACGTTCGAGATGCCGGCCACCAGGGCGCGCAGCTCGGCCCACATCTCCTCGGGGTCGCGCTTGGACGAGGGGAAGTAGTCGGCGAAATCGATTTCGCTATCGTCCATTCGCCGCACCTTGTGGACGGTGAGCTGCGGCCGGTTATGGAAGACCTGGATGAGTCCCTTGATCTTGACGAAATCGTCGCGGTCGAAGGTATCGAGCACCTCGGCGACGTTGTCCCACATCTTTGCGTCCAACTCGCCGGTGCGGTCTCCCAGCATCAGCGAAAGGTACAGCTCGCCGCTTTTCTTCTGCCGGATTTCCTTCGAGTGCACCAGAAAGCTGCTGGTGATGACGCGATTGGGCTCGAGCTCGCTAACGTAGGGCGACTTCATTGTTTGATGACGGGCGGCGTAGGCGCGGACGTGTCCTGCTTGACAGGGGGCGTGCCGGACGCCGGATCCTGCTTGTTAGGCGGGGCGGTCGCGGGCTTAGCCGTCGTCGGATCCTGCTTGATTGGCGCCGTGGGCGGGGGCGCGTCCTTGGGGGGCGGCGTGACGGTTGTCGAGTCCTGTTTGATGGGCGCCGTAGGCGGGGGCATGTCGGCGGGCGCCGGTCCCTGCGATGCGGGGCTGTTGCGGAGCTCGGCGGCGGCCGCCCTGGATGGGGTGGTCTCTTTGGTGCCGGGCGCAACGCTGCCGTGCGGTATGACGCCGAGGAATTTCTTGCGCCTGCGGTGGGCGGCGACTTCCTCCTTGGTGGTGGTCTCCGGTTTCAGGCCAACCACTTCGTGCCAGCGCGTATCCTTGCCGGGAACGGCGCCGGTGTCCACGTATCCGTCCTTGATTTCGAGAAACGCCGCGGTGCGAAGCTTATTAAGATACTCGCGCATCTTAGGCTCCATTTTCGGACCTGCGAGGTGCTCCTGAATCTGTTCCTTAGCTTCGTCGAACGACGCCTGGCCCGCTTCGGTGCGGTCTTCGATGCGCAGAATCACAATGCCGCCGTCGGTCTTGATGGGGTCGGTGACGTAGCCCTTGGGGTTCTTGGGATTGAACACGACCTCTTCGATTTCCTTCCGCAGCATGCCTTTCTCCATGGGAGGCAGCTGACCGCCGGTGCGCGAGGTTTCCGGATCGTCGGAATTGGCGATCACCAGTTCGCTGAACTTGTCGCCGCGCCGCGCGCGGGCCACCAAATCCTGAGCCTTCTTCTCGGCGGCAGCTTCCTGCTCGGGAGTCTTCCCCTGAGTGGAGATCTCGAGCTGGCTGAGATAGACCTGATCTTTTTTTACGAACTCAGCCTTGTGGTCTTCGTAAAATTTGCGCGCATCCTCTTCGGGCACCACGATGTGCGAACTGATTTCGGAGCGTACCAGCTGATTCGTCAGATAGGCGTCGGTGGTGTGCTGCTTGAAATCCTCAAAGGTCATGCCGGTCTGCTGCCGAAGCCATTCGTGAAACTTGTCGGGATCGGAAAGGCCGCTCTCCAATTGCAGCTCCGCCATGCGGCGGGTGACCTCGGGGTCCACTTTGATATCGAGCTCCTTGGCCTTCTGCACCAGCAGCCGCTCGTCGATCATCTTGCACAGCATGTCTTTGGATTGTTGCTCCACGGCAGCGTCGAGGGCGGGGCCGCTCAGGTGCTCCTGCTGCTGAATCCCTTGACGGATGATGCGCCGGCGCTCCTCGAGATCGCCTTGCGTAATGATGTCGCCGTTGACTTTGACGGCGATCTCCTCGACGATCCTTACATCGGCCGCGAAAGCGGCGGAGACTATGAGAATTACTACCGGCAAGCGAAACATAAGTGTATTTTTTATTCTAGCAATTCTCAGACCTTCAGTTGTTCCATTTTTTCCTGCAGAAACCCGAGGACTTCGCGCGCGCCGATTTGGCCCGGCAGTGGCAGAATCAGCACGCCCGCCGGGGTGAATTGCGCGCCCGCGGTTTTGGAGACGATGTTCATGAGGCGCGCGGGGTCGACGCGCGTTTCGGTGTGGAACTTGACGCTGAGCAGCGCGTTGCGCCGGTCGATGGCTTCGATCCCGATCTGCTCGGCCAGGGTCTTGAGCGCGGAATACTGTAAGAGGTTGCGGACGGCGTCGGGCACGGGACCGTAGCGGTCTTCCATCTCTTTTTCGGCGCGCTCGCGGGCGGCGGCATCGGCGGCATTGGCGATCTGCCGGTAGGCGCGCAGGCGCTGGTTCTCATCGCCGATGTAATCGGTGGGGATGCGTATATCGAGGCTCAGATTCAGCGAGGAGTGGATTTCGGGCACGATCTCTTCGCCCTTTAACTCGCGGACGGTTTCTTCCAGCAGGCGCACATAGGTGTCGAAGCCTACGGAATTGATGTGGCCGTGCTGCTCGCCGCCGAGCAGATTGCCGGCGCCGCGCAGCTCCAGATCGAGCGCGGCGATTTTGAAGCCGGCGCCGAGGTCGCTGAATTCCTTGAGCGCCGCCAGACGTTTGCGGGCAATTTCGGTGAGCTCGGTATCGGGCGGAACCAGCAGGTACGCATACGCGCGGCGATTGGAGCGGCCCACGCGGCCGCGCAACTGGTAGAGCTCGGAGAGGCCGTAGCGCTCGGCGCGCTCCACGAGCATGGTGTTTGCCAGAGGGATGTCGAGGCCATTTTCTATGATTGTAGTACAAACTAGGACATCGAACTCATGGCGCATGAACTGGAGCATGGTTTTCTCCAGCTCGGCTTCGCCCATCTGGCCGTGTCCGACGCCGATGCGCGCGCTGGGGACGAGCTGCTGGATCATATGGGCGCGCTCCCAGATGGAATCGACGCGGTTGTGGAGGAAGTAGATCTGGCCGCCGCGGCCCAGCTCCAACTCAATCGCGGAGCGGATTAATTCCGGCTGGAAAGGGGCCACCACAGTGTGGATTGAGAGCCGGTCTTTGGGTGGCGTCTCGATCACCGACATATCCCGCAATCCCAATAATGACATGTGTAGTGTTCGGGGGATTGGCGTGGCGCTCATAGTAACCACATCCACGGATTTCTTGAGCTGCTTAAGGCGCTCCTTGTGCTTGACGCCGAAGCGCTGCTCTTCGTCGACGATCACGAGGCCCAGATCGCGGAACTGAACATCCTGGGAAAGCAGGCGGTGCGTGCCGATGGCTAGATCGACCTTGCCCTCGGCCAGATCGGTGAGACTGGCCTGCAATTCCTTGGGACTGCGGAAGCGGCTGAACATCTCAACACGCACGGGGAAGGGCTGGAAGCGGCGTTTGAAGGTTTCGAAATGCTGAAATACTAATACTGTAGTCGGAGCCAGAATGGCGACCTGTTTGCCGTCGCCGAGAGCTTTGAAGGCCGCGCGCATTACCACTTCGGTCTTGCCGAAGCCGACGTCGCCGCACAGCAGACGGTCCATGGGGTGGGGGCTTTCCATGTCGCGCTTGATCTCTTGAACGGCGTTGAGCTGGTCGCGCGTTTCGGTGAATTCGAACGCGTCTTCGAACTCGCGCTGCCAGTTGCTGTCGGCGGAAAAATTGAAGCCGTCGGCCATTTTGCGGGAGGCGTAGAGCTTCAGAAGCTCATCGGCCATGTCGCGCATTTTGGCCTTGATGCGGGTCTTGGTGCGCGTCCAGGTGGCGCCGCCCATGCGGTCGAGAGCGGGCGCGGATTCGCCGCCGCCGCGGAAGCGCTGGATCAGATCCATACGCGTGAGCGGCACGTAGAGTTTGGAGCCGCCGGAGTATTCGAGCAGCATATAGTCTCCCTGCGAATCGCCCTGGGAGATCTCGCGCAGACCCAGATACTGGGCGACGCCATGTTCGGCGTGGACTACATAGTCGCCCGGTTTGAGATCGATCAGATCGGCCGAGAAAGTGGCCAGCCGCGACTTGGAAGAGGAGTCGCGGGCGACTAATTCGGAGGCCTCGAAGAGGTCTTCGGCTCCGAATACTACAATGTTAGATTCGACAAAGACGGCGCCGCGGCGGATTTGTCCTTTGATTACGTGGATGCTGGCTGTGGAGCCGGCCATGTAGGCTCGCTCGGCGAGATAGGCGGGGGTAGATTCCACCTGCTCCAGGCCCAACTGGTAGGCGATGCCGTATTCGTTGAGGATATCGGCGACGCGCTCTACTTCACCTGTAGAAAACGCGAAAAAGGCGACCTTGTGGCCGGATTCGACCAGGGTTCGCGCCTCGGCGATGGCTACCTGCATGTTGCCGTGGAATGCCATGGAAGGGCGCGTGGCGATGTGCAGGGAGACAGGGTCGGAAGCTCCTCCTACGTGGGCCGCGGCAGTGTCTGGAGAGACAGGCCAGGAGGCCTGTCCTACATATAGTTCTAGTTCTTTGAGGCTCAGTTGCGGCGACACGGCGGCTTGGCGTTCCAGATCTTCCCAGCGGAAATAGACGCGGTCGGGATCGCAGGCAGCGGAGCGCTCAATCTGGTCGAGACGCTTCCAAAAGCGCTCGGCGGCGGACTTGATCTGCTCCGGCTCGTCCCAGACCACCAGCGGATTCTTGAGCAGGCCGAATACGGAGGAGTTGCGCGGCCGGACCATCGGCTGAATCAGTTCCCAACCTGGGAAAGGGTCGCCGGGCGGGGGCAGATCGCGGCCGGGAATGCCGGCTTCGCGCAAGAGCTCGCCCAACTGCGAGAAGAGCGCGCTCGACTTCTGATACTCGGTGAGCGGAAGCAGCGTGCAGTCGTCGACCTTCAAGATGGACCGCTGCGATTCCACGTCGAAGCGGCGGATGGATTCGACCAGGTCGCCGAACATATCGATGCGGACGGGCTTCTGCGATTCGGGCGAGAAGACGTCGAGAATGCCGCCGCGGACGGAGTATTCGCCCACCATTTCGACAGGCTCGCGACGCTCATAGCCGATGCTGGCAAGGTGCGCCACAACATCTTCCAGCGGCAGCTCATCGCCGACCTTGAGGCGCAGCGCCAGTTGACGGTAGAACTCGCCCGGCTCAATGCGCAGCAGCGCGGAAGCGACGGGGAGAATCGTGACCGGGACGCGGTTGGCCGCCAGGCGCCACAGGCCGATGGCGCGGGCCTCGCAGATTTCGGCATGCGGTGAGAGATTCTGCGTGGGAAGCACGTCGAGTGCGGGGAGCAACTGAGGCGCGCCGGCGTCTTCCGCGACTATCAGCTTGAAGAAAGTCTCGACGGTTTCAGCGAGCGCTTCCGCTTCCTTGTTGCCATCTACTACGATTATCAAAGGACGCCCGGCAGCTTGCCACAGAAGAACCGCATAGGCGGCCTTGGCCGTGGTGGTCAGACCGGAAATGGAGCTGTGGCTTCCGGAGTTGAGAGAGCGAAGAGCCTGCTGGAAGGCGGGGTGGCGCGCCAAATCCAAAAACACGTCTCGAACGGCGGGATGAATCAAGGCTAGGCTAGGATTCTTTCTACTATATTTGTAGTTGAATAACCCGGCTCAAGCGGAATGGCCACCACCCTGCCGCCCGAAGCTTCGACTTCTTCACGCCCGGCAATGAAGTGGGACCAATCGGCGCCTTTTACCAGGACATCGGGCAGAAGATCGGCGACGAGCTGGCGCGGAGTCTCTTCGTCGAACAGCGTAACGGCATCCACAGCATCCAGCGCGGCGCCGAGGGCGGCGCGTTCGGCTTCGGGGATCAGGGGACGGCCGGGACCTTTGGAAAGGCGCACGCCGGCATCGGAATTGAGAGCCAGAATCAGGGCATCGCCCAGGGAACGGGCCTGTTCAAGGAGCATGATGTGACCGGGATGCAAAATGTCGTAACAACCGTTGGTGAAAACCACAATCTTGCCTTCGCGCCGCCAGCGCTCGCGTTGGGAGATTAGTTCCTCGCGAGTGTAGACGCGCGCCACGGATTTCAGTGTAGCAGGGGCGGCCGGAAACAACATCGCGAAGCGCGTAAAATCGGCTACTCCGCTACCAGACGTACGACGCCAGGACTTCCGGCTGTGCCGGAGTATTACCGATCACGCGGACGTGAAGCACCAGTTGCACGTTCTTTCCCTCCCACCCGTCGGGCAGCTTTTGCAGGATGGCGCCCAACTGTTCGGGATCGGCGATCAGCCGGCCCGCCGCTTCAGTTCCGAATTGCTTCAAGCCCGCGGCCACTAACACAAAACCGCCAGTGTAACCGCTGCGGATTCGACCTACCAATACATAATCGCCGGGCGACGATCCGTCGTCATTGGCCAGGATGGACCATTGGCGCTGGCCCGCGCTGCCGAGTGTCCTCGCGGCCGGCTCCTGTGTATCTAGAATCACAGTTCGCGTGCCCGGCGTCCAACCGAACCGAAATCTCCAGGTCTGCTGAAGCTCCACGGTCCAGCGGTTGGTAACCGCGCCGATGAGCAGCGCCAGCGGCTCGCCCGACCCGAAATACTTCCCACTCTACGGCGAAGAGTTGCAGAGAGCCATCGACAGTTGCCGCGGCGCCGCTTTTTCCGCAACCACTATGGGCGAGGTTCTGCCGCGATTCGAGAACTACGTGCAATCGATACGAACGTGAAGGATAAGTGGGGCATTCCGGTGTTAAACTTCAAATGCCGCTATACCGGCAACGAATTCAACATGGCCAAGGACGCTATCGACACACTCGAAGAGTTATCGCACGCCTGCGGTTGGGAAGTGCTCTCGAAGCACGACCGAATGTTCCCGCCCGGATATAGCATCCACGAACTTGGCACTTGCCGCATGGGCGATAATCCCAAGACCAGCGTGCTCAACAAATGGAATCAGAGCCACGACATTAAGAACCTTTTCGTGGTGGATGGCAGCAGCTTCGTTACCGGCGGCTCGCAGAACCCGACGCTGACTATCCTGTCATTGTCGATGCGCGCATCCGAGTATCTGGCCGATCAGATGCGCATCGGGAAATTGTGAAGCTTGCCTGGAGACTGTCCCTTGCGTTGGGGGCTGCATGTATGGTTCTGGCGGCCGCGGACGGACCCGAGCAGCCACTACCCTTCAGTCACAAGGCGCACGCGGGAGATCTGAAACTGCAGTGCAAGATGTGCCACCCAAATCCGAATCCGGGCGAGAGCATGACGATCGCCGGTCCGCCAGTTTGCATGCAGTGTCACTCGGCGATCAAGACCGATAGCCCGGCCATTCAGAAACTCGCCGCCTATGCGAAGGAAGGCAAGCCGGTCCCATGGGTGCGGATTTACGAGATTCCATCTTATGTCAACTTCAGCCACCGTTCGCATCTGCAAGCGCAGAATACCTGCGCAGATTGCCACGGCAAGGTGGCGGAACGCGACCGTTTGTATCGCGAAATCGACCTCAATATGGGCACCTGCATGAACTGCCACGCCGCCAGAAAAGCCAGCGTCGATTGCGGTTTCTGTCATGATCCCCGCTAGCTTTTCGGGGAGCTGCCGGTCGCTTCGGTCACATGACCATCGAATATACCTAAATCAAGAACCGAAACGGCTTACCTCCATTGACAAAGCCTCTGTTCCGGAATTCCTAGGTCGCACGAGAGACAATAAGACCATAGAGTGACACTGCCGATAGAGTAGGGCGGGCGCTTTCGGCTGGTGTGTCGAGTAGTGATGTGCATTCAGGGGGTGCGAATCCCCTATCGACCGTAATGACCGGAACCATCCGTCTAAGCAAGGGTGCCCGTCGCGAGGCGGGATCTGAAGAAAGCCGATGACGCAATCTCGAATTCGACATATAGGAAGCGGATACAAGGCCAGTGTGGCGTGGGTACCGGGCCAGGGACGGGGACGCCCGATCGTCATTCGGAACGCCATGCCGGTAGATCCGACGAGTCCGGGAGAAGGGCATGTCTTACCTCGAGAGATCTCCGGCTCTGTTCAGAGCATCGAACTACCGTCACGGGCAACCGGGCGGGACGGGGCTGGAGAAGTCAGCAGAGGCCATAGTAGCCCGACGGGTGAAGGGCCGAATCTTCCAATGCAAGGAGCAGGCGGTTCGATTCGATGAACGCGGAGCGACAGCAAGGCGGAACCCGCCTCGGCGGCGGTGGTGCAGCGGAACTCGTGCGACCGCCGCTGTCCAGCCGCAAACGTTTACGGCATCGGACCCGCAGCGGGCCTTGGCGGGTCAATGGATGGAGCAGGTATGCGACCCTATGAATCCGATTCGTGCGTACCGGCGGGTACGCTCTAACCAGGGAAAGCCGGGCGTGGACGGCATGAACGTTCATGACCTGGCCGACTGGCTTCGGAGCAACCATAAGGCGCTGACGGCTTCACTGCTGGATGGGACCTACCAGCCTCAACCGGTACGTGGAGTGCAAATACCGAAGCCGGGAGGAGGACAGCGCCAGTTGGGTATTCCAGCGGTTGTGGACCGCTGGGTGCGGGTCAATCACGATATCTCGATGTCCCGAGTCGCGCGTAGGATCGGCGACGAACGCCTCCTTCGCATTATCCGGCGCTTTCTCCAGGCCGGCTTGATGCAGGATGGGGTGTGCGTAGCCCGCGACGAGGGAACCCCACAAGGTGGTCCGATCTCCCCTCTGTTGCGGTCGTTGGCGGCGGGGCAACGGGTGATGGAATCGGTGGTGCGGTTTCTGGAAGAGAAGCTCCGGCTGCGCGTCAACCGCGATAAGAGCGCTTTCGCTCCGGTAGGGGAACCCAAATTCCTCCGGCCATCGGCTGCTCTGGAACGGCAAGCTTGGGATCGCTTCCAAGAGCATCCACCGTGCGAAGGAGAAAATCCGGCAGATCACCCGTCGCAACCGGGGCGTTAGCCTGGCGCAAGTGATTATCGAACTCAATTTGTTCCTGATTGGATGGCTTACCTACTACCGCTGCGCGGCCTTTCGGTTTGAACTCCAATGTCTGGACGAATGGATTCGGCGAAAGCTGCGCTGCTATCGTCTCAAGCAATGCAAACGCGGCAGGTCCCTCGCTAGGCTGTTTCAGCGGTTGGGCGCCTCGCCGTCGTGGGCTCATCGCGTGGCCTCCTCCGGCAAGGGTTGGTGGCGTCTTTCGCTAACTCATCCGGTCCACCAAGCGATGTCGCAGGAATGGTTCGCGACCCAGGGACTCGCATCTCGGATCGACAAATATGATGCGTTACGCCATGGAAGGAAACCGCCGTATACGGCAAGTACGTACGGTGGTGTGGGAGGACGGGGCCGTGAGGCCCCCCTACCCGATCCAACCCGCCGTTCCTGCTTATCTGCGTTCGTCGACGTTAATCGGCGGCTCATATCTAAGTTCTTCGAAGCCCGGAACCTTCGAGTAATTGATTACTCCCACAAATCCAATCACGAGAAATCATAAATCTTTCCCCCGTAGATTCAACTATTTACTCTCAGCTTGCCCCGATTACCCACCGCCTCCGTACTAACTTAGTATTGGTAAACAAAGGTATGTCGTCACTTAGAACAATTCAATCGTCGAAAGCCACTTGCGCCTTACCTCCACTCCATCGCTACGTGACCCGTCGGCACATCATGTATGGGCACGCACCCTCATCATGCTGCGGACGGTCAATTTACCAAACGACCCCAGTCCCATTTCCGAACACCAGCCACTCGTTCAAGAGCAACCACCGCCTCCCCAACAACCAACTGAATCCGAGCCGCCTGATGGGGCAGTTTCACCCCAGCCAGGTCTCCACAAAACCGCCCTTTGCCGGATGTGTCACAGGCCAACCTGCTTCCAATCTCCGTTCAGCCGCGATAATCCAAACAATCGCCAACAATTCTGATCGGCCATCGGCGCCAGCTCGCGACCGTCCCGTTTCCCGACGCACTTAGTCACTCGGAAATAGTCACTAGAAAAAACTTGGCGCCTGCACCCACATTTTTGGTTTTCGATGTATACTGTCAAAAATTGCGTCACCCAGGAGGAAACCATGCTATCCGCACGCGCCCTCTCGGCGCCACTTACTCTAGTCTTATTCGGACTTGCCTCAAACATCTGCCAGGCACAGGACGCCGCCACCGGCGCGGTCCTGGGCACGGTAACTGACCCATCCGGAGCAGTCGTCGCAGGGGCTCAAATTGAGCTTCTGAATTCCGATACGGGACTCAAGACGCCCGGAGTAAGCAGTACCCGGGGCACCTATGCGTTCCCCAACGTGACTCCGGGGAAGTACTCGGTAACGGCCAGAGCCAAGGGATTTCGCACGACGGTGATTAACGACGTCGCCGTGCAAGTCAATAGCAGCTCGACGGCGAATTTCAGTCTGCAGATTGGCGAGGTCAGCTCCACCGTCGAGGTTAGCGGATCGGCGGCGGCGGTCGATTTGCAGCGGGCGGATTCGACGGTTGGAGATACCATCGGCACCGAGCCATTGCTGCGGCTTCCCACGCGTTTGCGCCAGGCGCAGGAATTGCTTCTTCTTCAGCCGGGGACCACGCCTCAGACGGGTAGCGACAACGGCGGATCGATCGCGGGCGCGTTGAACGACCAAACCACGTTCACCCTGGACGGGATCGATATCAGCGATAACAACACCAACTCTACCATCAACAGCGACCAGGGGGCGCGTCCCACGCTGATCGTCTCGGTGGAAGCCACCGACGAATTCCGCATCGCCACTGCGAATGCCAACGCGTCGTTTACGCGCGCCTCCGGCGGCCAGGTGTCACTGATGCAGAGAAGCGGCACCAACGCTTTCCATGGGTCGCTGTTCTGGTACACGCAAAACAGCGACCTGAACGCGAATAGCTGGGACAACAACCGGCTCGGATTGACCAAGCCGCACGTGGAGGATAATCGCGGCGGCGGCCGGGTGGGCGGCCCCATCGTCAAGAACAAGACATTCTTCTTTGCCGAGTATGAGACGCGCCGCTATCCGGAAACATACCAGGTCAGTTACGTTGTCCCGACGCCAACCCTCAAACAAGGGATTCTTCGTTTCAGGGATGCGGCGGGGAACATCGATTCCTACAATCTGGCCACTTCCACAGCTTGCGGCACGGCCGGCAACTCCGCCTGCGATCCGCGCGGGATAGGCATCAGCCCCACCATGCAGGCGATGATGGCGCTCGACCCGCCCGGAAATAATCCCAACGTGTCCGGCGCGGATGGTCTGAACACCACGGGATTTACCGGCAACGCGCAGTCGCCGCTCACCGACGATTTTGGAACCTTCCGGCTGGACCATAACATTACCGACAAATTGCATTTCAACGGCAGCTTCAGTTTCTCGCGCGACCTGTCTTACGATCCGTCGCCGTTGGTGGTCGACATTCGCAACCCGAACGACGTTTTGAACCAGGACTTCACGCCGGCCTGGACCAGCGCCACGATTTTCGGGCTCACTTACTCCATCACGCCCAGTCTCGTGAACATAGTCCGAGTCGGGGACGTCAACAATCGCAACGGCGGCCTGCGCCCGCAGTTGTCGTCGATCGCCGGCGAATTGGCCCTGCCAGGCACGAACACCGCCGACGGATACGTGGCCGTCACCCCAGATGTGTTTGCGCCTCCCATCAGCATGAGCAACTCGGTTCGAACCCAGTTTAACCGCGACATCAACGAACAGTTGGTTGACGATATCAGCTGGACCAAGGGGACCCATCTCATTCAGGCGGGCGGCAATTTCCAGCGGATGCCGCTCTTTCACCTGCATAGCGGCAAGGTCGGGGGCGCGGTAAACTCGCTGAACGCGACCGAAACCGCCGATACGTCCTTTCTGGCGATCCCGGCGGCGGACCGGCCGCCCACCTGCGCTGGGTCCCTCACCACCCAGTGCCTGCCATCCTCGCAGACCTCCACCTGGGATTCGTTGTATGCCAGCGTCCTCGGCCTCATGAACGACGACAATACCCTGCTGGTCCGCAACAGCCAGTTGCAGGCCCAGCCGTTTGGAACCTTCATCGACATGAATGCCTTGAGTTACTTCACCTCGTTCTACGGGCAGGATACCTGGCGAATCCGGCCCACGCTAACCTTTATTTACGGCCTGTCTTACAGCTTCCAGACGCCGAACAATTTCGGGAACCGGGAGGAGACGATGCTGATCAATACCAGCACCAACCAGCCGATCGATGGACTGGCGTATCTACAGGCCAAACTCGCCGCCGCGAATCAGGGCCAGATTTACAATCCACCGCTAGGATTCGAGCCGGTGACCCAACTCGGCCGATCTGGTCCCTACAACACGGACTGGGGCGATGTGGCCCCTCGCGCGGCCCTGGCATGGAGTCCGCATTATACGCAGGGCTTGCTGGGAAAACTGTTGGGCGCGAATAAAACTGTAATTCGCGGCGGATTCGGAATCTTCTACAACCGCCTCAGCGCGGAAGACAGCGTCGTTTCCGCGGGGCTGAACGCGGGCTTCAGCTCGACGATTACCACGGGGTTGACGGCCTGCAATGCCATCGGCCCGGGCGGCTTGGGCTGCAACGCCTCCGCTACCACAAATCCCGCGTTGAGCGATTTCCGGATCGGCGTGGATGGCTCCATCCCGATTCCGACGTATCCGCAGACCATCGGCAGTCCATATATCCCAGCCGGCAATTACAGCGAGCTATACGCGCCCGGCATCGATCCCAACCTCAAGAACTCGCGGATTTACACATCGGATTTCACCATCCAGCGCAACCTGGGACACAGTATATTCCTGGAGGCTGCCTGGACTGGCAGATACGGCAGGGGTCTATACTCTTACTCCCAGCTGAACGGGAGTCCTTATATGTTCAAGGACAGTGCTTCGGGCCAGACGTTCGCGCAGGCCTATGATGCGGTGTCCAACGCCTTGCGCGCGGGACAGACGGCGCCGGTGCAACCGTGGTTCGAAAATCAGTTGCCGGGGCTCGGCCCGAAAAACGGTTTTGCGTCCAGCACGGCATTTCTCGCCAGCAAGGACGCCTCCTACTTCACGCTCGGCTCCACGTCGAGCTTGTTTGACAGCACCAGTGCGAGCACGCCGGGTTTGAATCTTTTGCGGTCGCAACTCGGCTTGCAGCAATACGACGAGACACAAGTCAATGAGCTCGCGCAGGTAATCAACGACGGCTGGTCGAATTACAACGCGATGGTGCTCACGCTTCGCCATACCGGAACGAATTTCACCTTCGACGTGAACTACACGCTGTCCAAATCTCTCGATACCGATCAGGGCGTGCAAAACGATTCGACCACCCTTGGGAATCCGCTGGAGCCGGGCGTGGATTATGGTCCCTCGAAGTTCGACCACCGGCAAATCTTCAACGCGCTGTTCGTGTACAACTTGCCGAAGACTTACAAGATTTTGCCATCCGCGCTGAACTACGTGGTCGGCGGATGGTACGTCTCCGGGATTATTACCGCGCTCAGCGGTTCACCGCTCTACGTGACCGAATCGGGCTTGGTCTGGGGCGGCGGGCAGCGGTCCGATTTAACCATTCCCGCGGTTCCGCTGGTGGCGCCTTCTTCACTGAACCCCGGCATGCATTCCAACATCGCGGGCTCGGGAAGCATCGGCATCGGAGGGAACCCCGCCACTGGCGGAACCGGACTCAACCTGTTTGCGAATCCGCAAGCGGCCTACAACAGTTTCGGTTATGTGCAGCTCAGCCAGAACATCGATGGTTACGGACATCCGCTGTACGGTCTGCCGTTCTGGAACGCCGATGCGTCGGTTGGAAAGCGCATTCCGATTCGGGAAAAGGTCACGTTCGCCATGTCTTTCGACTTCTACAATCTGTTCAATCACCCGAATTTCAACAATCCAAGCCTGCCCTTGACCGGCAGCACCAGTAATTTCGGAGTGATCTCGAGCACCGTGGTTCCGGCCAACCGGCAGTCCAGCGCCCGGTGGATCATGTTCGGCGCCAGGCTGGAATTCTAGCCATGCGATCGCCGTTTTCGGTCCTGCTGGGGTGTGTGATGCGGTGTGTGATGCGGTGTGTGATGCGGTGTGTGATGCGGTGTGTGAT
>JBEKNN010000200.1:0-17564 GCA_049522755.1 Bryobacteraceae bacterium
AAAGCGGTCAGCCCGCGGCGGAAGATGCCTTCTTCGGGCAATTCCGCAGAGGCGAGTTGACCGCGGAGGATGTGCTGGCGCACTATGCGGCGGTGGTGTACCGGCAAGCGGGCAGTTATGAGGAAGCGGCGCGGCGGTTAGGGTTGGACCGGCGGACAGTCAAAGCGAAAGTGGAGGCGTTCCTGCAACGGAGTCTTTGAACTCGACCCGCCACTCGGCCCGCCACGCGACGACAAGATCACGGGCTTGCCGCTGTATGAAAATGAACTCAGGATGGAATCTGTCTCGTTCACCGTTATGCCAGCTACGCTCCACGACATCGCCACCATCGTGTCCCAACGCCGTAGCATGTTCGCGGCGATGGGTTATTCCGATGAGGGCGCGCTTGACGCTATGTCATCCGCCTTCGAGCCATGGCTGCGGCGCAAAATGCTCGACGGAGAGTATCTCGCCTGGTTCGCCATCACTGACGACGAAGCCGTGGCCGCGGGCGTGGGCTTGTGGCTCATGGACTGGCCGCCGCATATGATCGGCTCCGGCGGGCGGCGAGGGAACCTCGTCAACATGTTCGTCCGGCCGGAGAACCGCCGTCAGGGAATCGCGCGGCAGTTGATGAGAGCCGCCCTCGATTGGTGCGGCGCCAATGCAATCGACTACGTCATGCTGCATTCCAGCGCGGAGGGCCGGCATCTGTATGAATCGCTCGGGTTCACGCCTACCAACGAGATGCGTCTGCTGTTGACCAGACAGCAGGGCGCTTAGCCGCCATTTCTCACGGCCTCGGAAGCGAAAAGCGTTCACACGAGTGTGAACGCTGCACGCATGTGCCCAGAGGGCGCCCAGTGCGCCACGACGGACTGTGCAGGCCATGTCGAGGCTTCCAGACGAGTGTGCTAGACTCGCGGCGAATGCGAATTCTCATCATCGGCGCAGCCCTGGCGCTGCTGCTGGGCGTCTATACCAGCGGCCAGACGGAACAGGAAACCGACGCCAAGCGCCTCGAATACGTACGCGCTCATTACACTAAATACGACTTTCGAATTCCCATGCGCGACGGCGTGAAGCTGTTCACCTCCGTCTATGCGCCCAAGGACGCTACGCAAACCTATCCCATCCTGATGAAGCGCACGCCGTATTCGGTGGATCCGTACGGCACCGATCATTACCCCAACTCGCTCGGCCCTTCGGACCTGTTCACCAAGGAAGGCTTCATTTTCGCCTACCAGGATGTGCGCGGGCGTTATCTCTCCGAGGGAATTTTTACCGATGTCATGCCCCACAAGACGCATTTTGCGGCGCCCAAGGATACGGACGAAAGCACCGACGCCTACGACACCGTCGACTGGCTGGTGAAGAACGTCCCGAACAACAACGGCCGCGTGGGCATCTGGGGCATCTCGTATCCCGGACACTATGCCGCCTACAGCCTGATCGATGAGCACCCGGCGGTGAAGGCGGTCTCTCCGCAAGCGCCCATGGGCGACGTGGGCAACGGCGACGATGCGTATCACAACGGGGCTTTTTTTCTGGCCGCCAATTTCGGTTTCTACACCGGCTTCAAGCCGCGCGGCGCCGAACCGGAGCGGAAAGACAACGCCGACAAATTCGATTATGGAACGCCCGACGAATATGACTTCTATCTCCGCATGGGTCCGCTGGCGAACGGTTCCGCGCTGCTGAATGGCTCCAACTCTTACTGGGAAGATTTGCTGAAGCATCCCAACTACGATGAGTTCTGGCGCACGCGCGCGCTGGCGCAGTATATGAAGAATATCCACGCGGCCGTGCTCTTTGTGGGCGGATGGTTCGATGCCGAAGACCTCGCCGGGCCTCTGAAACTGTTCCGCGCGGTGGAAGCCAGCGGCCCATCGTCGCCAGTGACGCTGGTGATGGGCCCGTTCTCGCATGGCGGATGGGCGAAGGTTGCCGGAGACACGCTGGGCAATCTCAACTTCGCGTCCAAGACCGGCGATTTCTACCGCGAGCGCATCGAGCTGCCATTCTTTGTACAGAACCTCAAGAGCAAAGGCGACGGGCTCAAAGAGGCGCCGGATGGCTCAATCCCCAAAGCATGGCTGTTCGAAACCGGCACCAATCAATGGGTCCGCTTTTCGGCGTGGCCGCCCGCGAATGCGCAGACACGCTCCTTGTATCTGGGCGCCAACGGCAAGCTGACGTTCCAGGCGGAGGGAGCCGCGGGCTTCGACGAATACGTGAGCGACCCCGCGCATCCCGTTCCGGTAACCGCCGAAACGGGCGAAGGGATGCCCGCGGACTACATGACATACGACCAGCGTTTCGCCTCGCGGCGCGCGGACGTGCTCACGTATGCGACCGAACCGCTGGAGCGCGATGTCACGATCGCGGGACCGGTCTCGCCGCTGCTGCGAGTCGGGACCAGCGGGACCGATGCCGATTTCATCGTCAAGCTGATCGACGTATATCCCGGCGATTATCCGGACCCAGACCCCAACCCGCGCGAGGTCAAAATGGGCGGTTACCAGCAGATGGTTCGCGGCGAGCCATTCCGCGGGAAGTTCCGCAACGGCATGGAGAAGCCGGAGCCGTTCCAGCCGGGCGCGCCGGCGAAAATCGATTTTGCGATGCCCGACGTGTGCCACACGTTCCGGCCGGGCCACCGCATCATGGTGCAGATACAGAGTAGCTGGTTTCCGCTGGTAGACCGGAATCCGCAGCAGTTTCTCGACATTCCGGCAGCGAAGGCGAGCGATTTCCGCAAGGCTACGGAACGGGTTTATCGCGGAGGCGCCGATGGCTCGCAGGTTAGAGTGAGTGGCGCGGGCCCGTGGCCTGCACGGTGAGAATTCTCGGCGGTCAAGCCACTGTTGAAGGGTGAGCTATTATCGCAGACGCCTGCCTCACTGGCATCCGGAAAACGCGGCCCTGTTCATTACCTGGCGGCTGAATGGGTCACTGGCTCGGCAGTCGGAATTTCTGGTGAAACCGGCGCTAGGCGAAGGGCCGCGATTTGTGGCGCTTGATCGAGCGATGGATCGGGCGTCTACGGGTCCAACGTGGCTGAAGGATGCCAGGATAGCTGCGGTTGTCGAAAACACCTTGGTCGCGGGCTGCGAAGAATGGGGACTATTCGACTTGTTCGCCTGGGTAATCATGGCGAACCACGTTCATGTGCTTTTGCGGCCACATAAGAAGGCCGCGGAGATCATGTGTACTTTGAAAAGCGCCAGCGCCCGCGAGGCCAATCGGATACTGGGCAGAAGCGGAACGCCCTTCTGGCAAGCCGAGTCTTACGATCGTTGGGTTCGGGATAGGAAGGAGTTCGATAAGATTCTTCGTTATATTGAGTGGAATCCGGTGAGCGCGGGATTGGTGGACCGGCCGGAAGACTGGCCTTGGTCTAGCGCTTCGGAACGCGCTTTGACAACGTCGCAGGCCATGGGCCCGCGCTACTGAGCTAATTCGCGGCTGGCTTTTCGATTCTGTCGATGACTAGCATTTCTATTGGTGTCTTTTGGATCTCCAGTTTCAAGCCAAGCTGCTCTTGCAGCGCGGTGAAAATCGAGGGGCCCACTGCAGGTTCCGTAGCCTCGCCGCCCGCCTTCACCGGAGACTGCACCTCGTCCGGTGTCCACTCTAGCGTCAGATCATATACGCCCTTGATACCGGTCATGTCCACCACCGGGCTGCTGAGGTTGCCGGAAAGATTCCGGGCTAATAACTCCATGGAAATCTGGTGCGCCGTCAATTTTCCGCGGTTCGAGCTAAAATCTGCGTGGCCTTCATCCGCCGTCTTTTTCAGCTTGAACCCGTTCTTGGCCACCACCAGCGCGTAACCCGGTATCATCCTGGTTTCCCGACGAATCACCAGTTGGAAACGGTCCGCCAGCAGCGCCTGGAGCGCCGCCCTCATCTGGGGCATGCGCTCCGGATCCCGAGGCGCCTTCACTGCGCCGGCCGACATCTTCGCCACGATATCGTAGTGCTGGTCGCCGATCCAGCCCGGTCCGCCCGCAAGCTGGTACGACGGGATGTCGTACGCCAGAGTGATGCAGTTCCTGGCCGTGATTCCAATAGCGGTGAACGTGCCGTTGGGGAAGCTGATCCTGCCGCCCCGGGCGTTGGGGTCGGACGGCTTCACCGAGGCGACTTCGAAAGTCTGGGCCGGCGCGCTCTGGCCCAAAAGCAAGGCCCAAGACGCCAGCAGCATACCAGCGGCGATCTTTGTCATGGTCATTTTGGGAATCCCCGTCAGACCGCTTGGACGAAACGGGTCGCGAAAGGGTTGGCCATTCCTGTGCCCTGCGCCCCCTTTCCGGCGTCTAATAGATTGAATGAAGCTTCTCGCAGTCCTAATTGTGCCCCTGCTCGCCGGCGCCTCCATATTGCCCGATACCATCGGCGCCTATCATCGCACGGCCGTCACCCAACCCACGCTGAACGGCCGCGACCTTTGGGATGAGTACGGCCTGCACGAATACGAATCGGCCACCTATCAAAACGACGCGGCAAAGTTCACCGCCACCGCCTACCAGCTTCAGGATTCCACCGGCGCCATGGCGGCCTTCCACTGGCAGCGCCCGGCGACGGCCAAAGTGTCGCGCGTCGCGGACTATGCCGCCGAAACAGGCGCCGGATTGATTCTGGTGCGCGGGAATTTTCTGCTCGCCTTCGACGGCTACAAGCCTGAAGCGTCCGAATTGGCCGCGCTGGAGGGCAGCCTGATCCATGTCGATGGCACCCCGTTCCCTACCCTTCCCGGCTTCCTGCCCGCCCAGGATCTGATCCCCAATAGCGAGCGCTACATCACCGGTCCCATGGGATTGCAGATGTTCGACCCGGCGATACCTCCATCGGTGGCCGCGTTCCACTTCGGCACGGAGGCCACTTTCGGGGTTTTCCACAGCCCCAAGGGCGATCTCAAGCTGGCCGTATTCAATTACCCTACCCCCCAAATCGCCATGGACCGGGTGGGCGCTTTCCAGAATTTACCGGGAGCCGTGGCCAAGCGGAGCGGTCCCCTGGTGGCGGTGGTGGTCTCGCCGCCCGATGCGGACGAGGCCGAGCGGCTGCTGGCCCAGGTGCAATATCGGGCCGATATCACGCAGCAGGAGCACATTCCCACGCGCCGCGACAACATCGGCAATCTGGTGGTCAACGCCTTTATTCTCGCGGGGATACTGCTGGTTTTCTGCGTTGTCGGAGGGCTCGGAGTGGGCGGCATGAAGGTGCTGCGCCGGCGCGGAAAAAACGGCGAGGATGGCGACGCGATGATCACCTTGCATTTGGAATGAGACGGGGTTGTCCGAATAAAGCACCATCTTTGTGCAGCTTAGACCGAAATCCTCAGGCTAAAACTGAGGGTTTTCGGCAGATCGGGGCTATCTGTGGAAAACTCTGGTCACCCGCAAGTTGGCCTGCAAGAGGCAGTTACGGCCGAAAATTTTCAGCCGGATTTTCGCTTGACTGGAAGCCCGTAAGGAAATAAGATCCAACTACAAAGTTTTGGCGGTTGCGATTCCGTCGAGACTGATTCTCCCATCAACATCACCCTGGTAGAACAGGGCGAAGAATGCTCACCCGCAGGGGTGGGCATTTCTATTTAGGGGGGTGGGCATCCATCGCCACACCCGTTGGCACCCCGTGGCCCGCCTCCGGCTCCCCAACATCACGGTCTGCGGCAGACTGCGGCGTTTCTGCGGCGTTTCTTGAGTGGTTCGGGTCAGTAACTGGGGTGACGGAGGGCGTTTTGGGGGCCGCGCCGGGCGGGGTTTTCGGATTTTGACGAAACGAACCCAATTTCGCGGAACTGGTTTTAGATTGTTCGGGTTGCGGGGGTTGGGCAGCGGTGGGAGCGGGGCCTGCATTCTGCCGCAGGGGACGCGGGCTGGCAGGCGCGTTGGCAGGCGGAAGCGCCTGCCCCACTTTCACTTTAAGGCGTTGCAGCTCTTTGAGGGAGCGGTGATAGTTTTGCTCGCAGAAATTGACGACCCGCTGGAGGCGGAGGAATTCGCCGGAGGCGGTGGCGAAGGCGTCGCCGGAGGAGCAGGCGGGGGCTTCGGTGTTTTCTGCCAGGAACGTATTGGTGGCGTGGTCCCAGAGCTCGGCTTCGACGCGACGCAGGCGGCGGAGGCGCCACTCGTTGTGAACGAGAGTGTCGACGAGGAAGCGCTGGTCGGAATCGGCGGGGTTGTGATGTTGGTGATATTCGGCGGCGAGCCCGGCGAGGTCATCGACGGATTCGTCGAACATAATCTGGGTAGCGGCCACGATGCCGTGCTTGGCGGCGTTGTAGCGGGATGCGGGTTTTTCCGCGGAAGGGTGCGGACCGGTAGATTCTGGTGAATTCATACGGTTCGCTGCGTTTTGTTCAGGTGTTGCCATTAGAACCTCGATTTGAGACTAGCAGGCGCTTTTGCGGCTGGAGGAGGGGGCTGAGCTTAAGTACTTCTATTCATAGCCGAAACTGGCGAGAAATAAACAGGGAAGGGCTGTGACTGAGTTTTCGGGGGAGTGCGGAAATTGCGCTAGCGCTTGCGCTGGGACAGCGAGTGGTATAGAGTTTCGATAAAACATAAATGCTCTGTTTTGCGACGCGGGTATCACCGGACGAGGAGGCTGAGACCGAAGTCGAAAAGAGGTATTAGCCGCCGATAAACGCTGATGAACGCCGATAAGAATTATGCCTTCGTTGCCGGCCTAGTTGCGTTCGTCGACGGGCGTCCCTCTGGCTCCAAGCGAGAATTCCGCCGATCGCTCTATCCTCAAGCCCAAGCCGGCGTCATACTGGTACTTGCACCCGCGAATGCCCAAACGCCCGGAGGAGGATATTACCTGGCGGGCGCGCTTCGCCTCGCTCCACAACGTCCGGCCGCTGTTCGGCATGGTGTGGGAAACCAGTCCGCCGCTGGTACTGGCAAGCGTGTTTCTGCGCCTCCTCCGCGCGGTTTTGCCGCTGGCCATGCTCTGGGTTCCCAAGTTGATCCTGGACGCCGTCGTGGCCTTTGTTGCGCACGGAACGGGCAACCTGAACCGCATCTGGAAACTGGTGGCCATCGAACTGGGCCTGGCGATTTTGAGCGACATTCTGGGGCGGGTGAACACCCTGTGCGACAGCCTGCTGGGCGACCGCTTCACGGATCTGGTGAGCGTCCGCCTGATGCGCCACGCGACCCAGCTCGACCTTGCGTCATTCGAAGACCCAGTTTTCTACGACAAGCTGGAACGGGCCCGCCGGCAGACCAATGGACGCCTGACGCTGCTGGCCTCACTGCTGAATATGGGGCAGGACACGCTGACGCTGATTTCGCTCTCGGCCGGCTTGATTATCTTTTCGCCCTGGCTGATGGTGCTGCTGGTGGCGGCGGTGATTCCGGCGTTTTTGGGCGAGACGCATTTTACACAGCTCAGCTACTCGGTACACTATCGCTGGACCCCGCAGCGGCGCATGCTCGATTACCTGCGCTTTCTGGGGGCAAGCGCGCAGAGCGCCAAGGAAGTCAAGATCTTCGGATTGGGCGGACACCTGGCTCAACAGTACGATGAGATTGCCCATGGCATTTATCTGGAAAACAAGAAGATAGCCATCAAGCGCGCCACCGTTGGATCGCTGCTCAATATAGTCTCTACGGGCGGTTATTACGGGGCCTATGTGGTGGTGCTGGCGAAGACGCTGGCGGGCGCCATTTCCATCGGCATGTTCACGTTTCTGACGGGCGCGTTCTCGCGGTCGCGCATGTTTATTGAACGGATTCTTTCGGGCTTCAACGACATTTCCGAGCAGGCGATCTTCCTCAAGGACTTGTTTGAGTTTTTCGAAATGCAGCCGTCGATTCGTTCGCTGCCGGACTCCATTTCCGCGCCGCGGCCGATCCGCCAGGGCTTCGAATTCCGCAACGTCAGCTTCGGCTATCCGGGATCGGACAAGCTGGTCGTCCAGAACATTAACTTTCGCCTGCATCCATTTGAAAAAGTGGCGCTAATCGGCGAGAACGGAGCCGGTAAGACCACCTTGGTCAAGCTGCTCGCGCGACTCTACGACCCGACATCCGGCCAGATTCTGCTGGATGGAATCGACCTCCGCGAATACGATGTCGAGGACTTGCGCCGCGAGATCGGCGTCATCTTTCAGGACTACCTCCGTTACGATATGCTGGCGCGGGAGAATATCGGGTTCGGCAAGGTGGAATCGATGGGCGAGCAGCCGCGCCTCGATACGGCGGCGCATAAGAGCCTGGCGAAGAGCCTGATCGACCGGTTCCCGAATGGCTACGATCAAATGGTGGGGCGGCGCTTCGAAGGCGGCGTGGACCTTTCCGGCGGCGAATGGCAGAAGTTAGCGCTGGCGCGGGCATACATGCGCGACGCCCAGTTGCTGATTCTGGACGAGCCTACGGCGACCTTCGACGCGCGCGCCGAGTACGAGGTTTTCCAGCGCTTCGCCGAGCTGACGCGCGATCGCATGGCGGTGTTGATCTCGCACCGGTTTTCCACGGTCCGCATGGCGGATCGGATCCTGGTGCTGGCGGGCGGCGAGATCATGGAGCAAGGGACGCACCAACAACTGGTCGCGCTGGGCGGGCGGTACGCCGAGCTTTTTGAGTTGCAGGCGGCTGGTTATAGGTAGGGGCGCGGCTGGGGTGGGTGGCGGCGAGGCGCGCAGTCGTTCGAGGGCTGGCGTAAAATAAGCCTAGTTAAAGACTCGAAATATATCCGATCCGGATGGCGCCATGAATAGCAAACGCGACGGAAATACCGATTTCGGCGCATTCGTCAAGTTCTGGCTTCGGTCGAAGCGGCATTTCGCATTGATTACCTGCAGCGATGCTACCGGCGGAGAAAAGACCCAGTCGCGCGCGCCTTCCGAAACATCTATGCAGCCAAGCAGGAGTATGCCTCGCTTGAGCACGAAATATTCGAGGCATGGGCCGACAATTCTTCCGTCCCACGCTCAATCGTTGGTGAACTGCGTGGCGCATTTAAGTTCCGCCACTGGCTGGCGCATGGACGCTACTGGACACCCAAATTGGGGCGGCGCTACGACTTTAACGACGTTTTCGCACTTGCGGATTTAACCTTGAATAGCTTTCCATTTGGGAAGTAGGAAATCCTAAGCGCCTCGCAGCGATCCTCCTGTGAGACGCCGGTCAAGGAAATTGCTCGCCGGAATCCGGCTTGTGGCCTATAACGTGGTCGTTGCCGCCACGTGCCATGCGGCGACGCAAAAGCCAGAGGTCCGGCTCTGGGAGTCAGCAACCGAACAACAGAGATTAGGCCCAAGCCCCGAGGTCGAACCTAGCGGAGGGCCTTATTTAGCGCCTATGGTCATACAAGGGCCAGCAACTTGTCGCGCTGGGCGGCCGGTATGCGGAGTTGTTCGATTTGCAGGCGGCAGGTTACCGGTAGGTGGCGCGGCTGGGGTGGGTGGCGGCGAGGCGCTGACAGCGCCGATACGCCCCGGAACGTTGCTATAACATACGAATGCGCCTACACGATTACGCACCCCGGCCCGCGCACCTCAAATGGCTCCTCGATTCCGACCCGGCCATCCGTTGGCAGGTGATGAGGGACCTTACCGATGAAGCCCCCGACGCGATTGTAGCCGAGCGGTCCCGCGTTGCAACCGAAGGCTGGGGAGCCCAACTTCTCGCCCTCCAATCGCCTGCCGGCAACTGGGGCGGAAGCCCCCGCGGGTGGAGAGACGATTTGCCGAAGGAGGACCGAGTCTTGCTTATTACCCTCTACAGTCTCGTCGTCTTGATGGACCTCGGCCTCGACCCCGCCAGCAAGCAGGCTCGAAAAATGATCGACCGCGTCGACAAGCGGCTCGTGTTTAAGCCGCTTAACAACCGGCCTTTCCTTCACGGCGAAACGGAGCCTTGCATCAACGGCAGAATTCTCGCCATCGGCGCGTATTTCCTGGAACCGAACGACGCGCTGGCCAATCAACTCCTGGGCGAGCAACTGGAAGATGGCGGCTGGAACTGCGAAGCGCCCAAAAGCCGGCGCTCTTCGTTCCATACCACCATCTGCGTGCTCGAAGGACTGCTGGAATACGAACGGGCAGGGCGCAAATCGGCGGCCGTCACTAGGGCCCGCAAGAGGGCCGAGAACTACCTGCTCGAGCGCCGCATGTTCCGCTCGCTTCGAACCGGCGAAGTCATCGACAAACGCTGGCTCCGCTTCTCGTTCCCGACGTTTTGGCACTACGACGTCTTGCGCGGACTCGATTATCTGCGGAATGCGGGAATCAAAGCCGACAGCCGCGCCAGCGACGCGATCGAAACCGTGATTGAGCGCCGCCACCAGAATGGGCGCTGGCCGCTCAACCTCCTTCATCCCGAATATATTCCATTGGAGATGGAGACCGGCGTCGGCAGGGCAAGCCGCTGGAACACTCTGCGCGCTCTCCGAGTTCTGCGCTGGTACAACAACTCAACGGGGTAGCTGTGACTTGGGCTGCTCGCGCTATGGCTTCACGAAGGCGGCCGTGCTCGTCGTGCGCGCCGTGCGCGCGCGCGGATGACGATCACATCGTAAGCGTCATTTCGGCAGCTCTTCGCCGGCCTGCTCGCGCACCATGTACTCGGCGTACCAAGCCGGCCAGTTCGGATCGGCTTGCCCCGTCCGCGCCTCGTGCTGACCGTGCGCGGCCGCGGCGCGCTGCAGCGCCTGCGACAGGTCGCCCGCCGACGCGTACGTCGTCTCGCCGGCGACACGCCCAGGCAACCGCGTTGTGACCTCCTGCAGCAGCCAGCCGTTGCCGTCAGGATCGCTGAAGGAGACGAACGTGCGGTAGCTGCGATGCTCGGGATCCGGACCGCCGACCCGGAGCCGCCCAAACAGGTAGGGATGGTCCGTGCCAGTGTTCACGCCGCCGGCGTGGAACACCTCGGTGGCATCGACGCCGCGCGCGACGAGTTCGCCGCGCGCAGCCGCGATGTCGGAGACGATCAGATACAGGCCGTGGGCGGAGCCGGGCGTGGCCGCGGTGACGTTCTTGCCGAAGATGACCGAGCACCCGGAGCCCGGCGGCGTGAACTGGATCACGCGGAAATCGTCCCCATTGGCGAAGTCGGCGTCGAGCCGCCAACCGAGCCTCCCGTAGAACTCCTTGGCGCGGTCGACATCCGAGACGGGGATGACGACCACCTCGAACTTCATGTCGACTCTCGCCACTGTCGCGTTGTCACTACGAACTACGTTGGCGCTCATGGCTGCCTCCTGGGTTGTCCTACATCTTGTGTCGAGTGCCGATTAGTGTATTATGCCTTTGAAACAGGGTTGCCGGAGAGTGGCCATTTGACCTCCTAGCAGATTAAGACGACCGACCGCCAAAACGCCAAAGGCCAAGCTGTTTTCGAGCTGATTGAAAGCGCCCAGGCGCCGACAATTGCGAATGCGGGGTGGTCTTCCGGAGAGCGAGCGTAAAGGGCGAACGCGTCGCAGATCGTACGTGGCCAGTGATGGATCTCCAATCCGATGCTCGACGAACTTGACCGGCCAAGTATGCGACTCTTTCATTCGCTGCTTGCCGGTTTATCCCGGCGCTATCCACGCAGGAGTGCGTGCGCCACAACGGAGTGCGCGCACCACAACGGCGGCTAGACGCGGGTTACGGCGCCTTCGGAGGCGGAGGATACCAGCTTCCAATACTTGGCGAAGACGCCGGTGGTGTAGTGCGGCGCCGGGGTCTTCCATGCCGCTAGACGGCTCTGCAATTCGGCCGGGGCGATGTCGAGATCGATGGCGTTGCGGGTGGCGTCGATGGTGATTTGGTCGCCTTCCTCGACGACCGCGATGGGGCCGCCGTTGTGGGCTTCCGGGGCGACGTGCGCGATCATAAAACCATGCGTGGCGCCGCTGAAGCGTCCGTCGGTCACTAGCGCGACGCTGTCGGATAGACCCACGCCGACTATGGCGCCGGTGACTCCAAGCATCTCCTGCATGCCAGGGCCGCCGCGCGGACCTTCATAACGGATGATCACCACGTCGCCGGGCTTGATGGCGCCGGAGAGGACAGCGGTGCTGGCATCGTGTTCGCAATTGAAGACACGAGCGGGTCCCTTATGGACTTTCCGGTCGACGCCGGAGAGCTTGATCACGCAGCCTTCCGGGGCCAGGCTCCCACGCAAAATCGAGAGGGCGCCGCGCGGCTTGATCGGATGGGCCAGCGTGCGGATCACTTCCTGTCCGGGCGTTTCTTTGGCATCGGCGGCCTCCTCCGCGAAGGTGCGGCCGGTGATGGTGATAGCGGCGCCATCCGCCATTTTGCCTTCGAGCAGGCGCCGCGCGATCAAACCAATGCCGCCTGCGGTATCGACGTCCACGGCCATAAAGCGGCCGGCGGGTTTCAGGTCGGCGAGTACCGGCGTTCGGGCGAAAACAGTTTCGAAATCGTCGATGGAGAGCGGCACTTCGGCTTCGCGCGCCATGGCGAGAAGGTGCAGCACGGCGTTGGTGGAGCCACCGCTCATGGCGACGCCGGCGATGGCGTTATCGAATGCTTTGCGCGTGCAGATGTCGCGCGGGCGCAGGTTGCTGCGCACGGCGTCCATGACGATCTGGCCGCAGCGATAGGCGACGGCGTCCTTGCGGCTATCGATCTGTGGAACCGAAGCCGAGCCCATGGGAGCGAGACCGATCAGCTCCGCCACGGTGGCCATGGTGTTGGCCGTGAACTGGCCGCCGCACGCGCCGGCGCCGGGGCAGGCGCGGTTTTCGATTTCGCGCAGCTCGTCGTCGCCGATCTTGCCGGCGGCGTTGGCGCCAATGGCTTCGTAGACGTCCTGAATGCTGATGTCCTTACCCTTGTACTTGCCGGGCATGATGGAGCCCCCGTAGAAGACGACGCCGGGAACGTTGGTGCGCAGCAGCGCCATGGCGGCGCCGGGCGTGGTCTTATCGCAGGCTACCAGCGCCACGATGCCATCGAACATGTGGCCGCGAATCAGCAGCTCGATGGAATCGGCGATCACTTCGCGGCTGATGAGCGAAGCCTTCATGCCTTCGGTGCCCATGGTGACGCCGTCGCTTATGGCGATGGTGTTGAACTCCATGGGCGTGCCGCCGGCGGCGCGGATGCCTTCCTTCACCTTCACGGCTAATTCCCGCAGGTTGAAATTACAGGGCATGGTTTCGATCCAGGTGTTGGCGACGCCGATGATGGGCTTGGCGAGATCTTCATCGGTGAAGCCGATGGCTTTCAACATGGAGCGGGCGCCGGCGCGGCTCTTGCCTTGAGTGATGGTGTAGCTTTGGAGTTTCATAGGAAGTAACCAGTTTAGGGCTGCGCGCGGGGACGCCGCAAGCGGAGGAGAAACTAAGGTGGAGTGTCGTAAAGGGTAGCGGCTATGAATTTCGACGCAGAGACGCTGAGGCGCAGAGTTAAGCGCAGAGAACACATCAGAAGGTTTTCTCTGCGTGGCCTCTGCGTCTCAGCGGCTCTGCGTCGAAAGCGTAAGCTTCGCTCTCGGACGGATAAGGTATGCTTGCAGTGATGCTAAGCGGCAAGCTGCGCGAACACGGAGTGGTGGGCGCGGGCGGAGCGGGTTTCCCCACCTACGTGAAGGCGCAATCGAAGGTGGAGTTCGTGATTGCCAATGGCGCCGAATGCGAGCCGCTGATCCACAAAGACGCGGAGATGATGAAGCACTTCCCCAGCCAGATTGTGGCGGGAATGGATCTCATGCTGGAAGCGACCGGGGCGAAGACCGGCAAGTTCGGGGTGAAGACGAAAAATGCGGAATCGGTGGAGGCGCTGAAGCGGCACATCCAGAGCGACCGCATGGAATTCACGATGCTGGGGGATTTTTATCCCTCGGGCGACGAGTACGAACTGGTCTATACGGCTACGGGGCGGTTGATTCCACCGGCGGGAATTCCGCTGCAGGTGGGCTGCGTGGTGGCGAACGTGGAGACGCTGTACAACGTCCACCAGGCGTCGCTGGGAAGGCCGGTCACGGAGACGTTTCTTTCGGTGTGCGGGGCGGTGAAGCAGCCGAAATCGTTCTGGGCGCCGGTGGGGATGACGTTCCGCGAGCTGATACAAGCGGCGGGCGGCGCGGCGGTTGACGACATCGGCGTCTTCATCAGCGGCATCATGATGGGCACACTGACGTTCGATCTGGACGATGTGGTGACGAAGACCACCGGCGGATTGATCGTGCTGCCGGGCGATCACTACCTGATCACGCGGCGGACGCGCACGATGCCGGAGATGCATCACATCGGAAAATCGGCGTGCGACCAGTGCAGCTACTGTACGGAGTTTTGTCCGCGGTACCTGTTGGGTTACGATGTGCAGCCGCACAAAGTGATGCGCAGCCTGGGCTTCACCACAACGGGCGCGGACATCTGGAATCAGTGGGCGGAGCTGTGCTGCGCTTGCGGACTTTGCACGTTGTACGCGTGCCCCGAAGACCTGTATCCGAAAGAGGCTTGCGATCAGGCGAAGACGGACCAGCGCGCGGCGGGGTTGAAATTTGTGCAGAAGAAGGCGGTGGAAGTTCATCCGATGAAGGAATACCGGCGCGTGCCGCTGGCGCAACTGCGGAAGCGGCTGCACATTGAGGAATACGAACGGGAGACGCCATACGAGGCGGTGAAGTTCGATCCCGCGGCGGTGCGAATCAAGATGAAGCAACATGCCGGACAGCACGCGGTGGCGGTGGTTGGCGAAGGGGCCAAGGTGAAAAAGGGACAGGTGGTGGGCCGCGTGGAAGAGGGTAAGCTGGGGACGAACGTCCATGCGAGCATCGGCGGAAAGGTGCGGCGGGTGACGGCGGAAGTAGTGGAGATCGTGGCTTAAAGCATGGCAAAGAACTCACTGGGATTGATCGAGCTGACCAGCATCGCGGCGGGCTATCAGGCGTGCGACGCGATGCTGAAGGCGGCGGACGTGGAATTGGTGCTGTCGCGATCCATATGCTCGGGCAAGTATATGGTGATGGTGCGCGGGGATGTGGCGGCGGTGGAAGCGGCGGTGTCGGCGGGCATCAGCCGCGGCAACTTTTCGATTATCGATTCGTTCGTGATTCCGAATCTGCACGAATCGATTTTCCCGGCCATCAGCGGGGTGACGAAAGTGGAGGCGCTGGAGGCGCTGGGAATTGTGGAATCGTTCTCGGTGGCGTCGCTGATTGAGGGCGCGGACGCGGCGGTGAAGACGGCGAACGTGGAGCTGATCGAGATCCGGCTGGCAATGGCGCTAGGCGGGAAGGCGTTCGTGACGCTGACAGGCGGGGTGGCGGCGGTGCAGAGCGCGGTGGAAGCGGGCGCGCAGGTAGTTGGGCAAAAAGGGATGCTGGTGAACAAGGTGGTGATTCCGCATCCGCGTCCGGAATTGCTCAACGAGATGATTTGAGGGCGCGGAGGGCGATTTGACAGTGGGTTGAAACGCTGTTTAAATGGAGAAACTAACTGTTGCTCCTCAGTAGCTCAATGGTAGAGCATTCGGCTGTTAACCGAAGGGTTGTAGGTTCGAGTCCTACCTGAGGAGCCAATTCTTTTCAACGATTTACGATCCTTCTTCTTGCCGCAAACCTTCCCTGAATTATCCGACTGTGGGGACTTTTGTGGGTACTCCACTTCA
Organism: Bryobacteraceae bacterium; assembly: GCA_049522755.1. Classification (GTDB taxonomy): domain Bacteria; phylum Acidobacteriota; class Terriglobia; order Bryobacterales; family Bryobacteraceae; genus PALSA-243. The sequence goes on from JBEKNN010000200.1 coordinate 15,572, forward strand.
ATCTGCTGCTTAACTGTGGGCACTGGCGAGTGATCCTGCTCCGGTTCCGCCGGCTCGGCGGGCTTCTTCTCCACGATGGATTCGAGGGCCTTGCGCTTGGCCTCCATCCGAATGTGGCTATAGTGTTTCAGCATTTGCTTTGAGACGTGACCGGCGATGTCCATGATCGTTTGATCGCTCGCGCCGCTCTCGGCAAGGTCCGTGATAAGCGTATGCCGGTTATCGTGCCAGCGCCCGGTGACATTTGCCTTTTTACGCAAATTTCGCCAGGCTGTCTTCAGCGTGGTGACAGGTCGTGTCGGATCATTCGGGCGCGGCCTCCCGAACGGGAAGACGTACCACTCGGGCCGGAGTTCGCCAAAACGGAGAATGTACCAATCCGCGTACGCCGCCAATGCGTCATAAAGCGCTGAATTCAGTGGAATCGTTCGTCCTTCACCGGCTTCGGTCTTGCTGCGGCTGACAGCGAGGTAACGCTTCTCCAGGTCGAGCCGGTCCCATGTCAGCGTCTTAATCTCCGCATCGCGCATGCCGGTGTTAAGAGCCAGCATGAGAGCTGGATAAATGTGTGGAGACTGGGCTTCTTTGGCTTTTTCGATGAGGCGCGCTTTCTCCTCTGGCCTATAGGCCTTGCCGATAGGCGTACCCGTCTTGAGCTTGAGGATCTTCTTCTTGTGCAGCCTAACCCGCAGGACATCCCCGGCGATGTCCATTATGCGGAGCAGGAAACCGACCTCCTCATTGATCGACTTCGGAGCAGCATTTTCACGCAGCCTGGCCTCCTGGTACTTCTTGGTCGCGTCCTCGTTGACATCGACTAGCATCTGGTCGCCGATCAATCGTTTAACGTGGCCCAGGGCATACTCGGCGAATATCGCCGACCGCGGGTGGCGCAGTTTATAGCTGCTCAGATATTCGTCCGCCAACTCCTGGATGGTGCGTACGCGCTCATGCCGGACATCTTCGAGGTTATTGAAGCCTTCTTCAAGTTCACGGCGGCGTTTTTGCTCCGCCGCCTTAGCGAGTGTCTTTGAGCAGGTCTTGCTCGATTCTCGAACGCGCCTCCCCGCGAACCAGAACTCGTACCACCAAACATTTCCTCTTTTTAGTAGCGACATTGCTCTGTCCCGCGCTGCACGACACTCACTTCACAGCCCTGAGCAGAGCGCGCGTTTCGGTTCTGCCTGCTCCGCCAGTTGGTAGTGCTGCGAGCCAGGCCTCAATCTCGTCGGGCCTATAACGGACCAGGGAGCCCACCTTGATGAACTGCGGTCCACGATGTTCCAGTCTCCATCTTCGCAACGACGCGACGCTGACGCGCAGTTGCCTGGCCACTTCTTCTTCAGTCAATAGCGTAAACATTTTCACCTCGCTACCCCACTGCGGTTTGATCGCTCCCTGCCATTTCGGTGCCCGCTGGCCACACGGGACCGTATCTGAAAGCGGCGGTCCAGTGCTTCAAGGCGTTCGAGTGCGTCAAGCAATTGCAGGCCAGCCTCGCGCATCGCGTCGCAGGGCAGAGCGAACTGTTCCGCGTGCTTGATTGCGAACTTGATTCGGTCAATCGCAACGCGGGCTTGGTAGGCCATCTCAAATTCCATCGCTGAGGGACACGATCGGACATCGGCTTCGATTGCCGCAACGATTTGGCGTACGATTTGTGACCGCATAGACTCTTACTGGCGGGAGACGTCGCCCGCCGTAGAGCTATAGTACGGCAGCCTTTGAAATTCGCCAAAAGCGGCGCAGTCGAAGCGATTTGGCATCCGATTGGTACTGGAGTAAAGCGTAGATAAAAGGCTGAGGCTACTGCCGGCTCCAGCGAGGGGGGACCGGCGGCCACTCAGGCCAAGACAAATGAACAGATTCTGACATGCTAAGCGTCTCTGCGGCTGAACCGTTCGCGCAGACAATAAACGCATCAGCCTACTGGCCGATATCTTACTCATTTCCTGGGCTTTACGGACGGCAAGGAGGGCCGTCGGCGGCCATT
>JBEKNN010000201.1:0-17525 GCA_049522755.1 Bryobacteraceae bacterium
CGAACGGATCGGCTTTTGTTCGGTTGGTCGCTGGACGGTATACTGATTCGCGTGTCACTCTTCGACGAGCCGTCAAAGCAGCCGCTGCCGAGCCAACCTTCGCTGCAAGATCATCGCCTAGCGCTCATCAAGGGGGCCTCTCGGCGCTGCCTTTGGTGGGAGGCGCCCTTGTAGAGGAGATGGGCCTGCTTCTGATAGCCCCACTGACGCGTCGTCGCGACGAGTGGTGGGCGGATGTCGCACCACGGCTGCTTTACCTCGAAGGCAAAGTGCAGGGCCTTTAAGTTTGAGAACCTGCGAGACAACGAACAGTTTGTCTCCGCGATGATTCAGGCAACGCAGAGTGCCGCTAAGACCCATCGCAAAGAGAAACTAGAAGCTCTGCGCAATGCCGTCGTCAATATCGCCCTTGGCCATAAGCCAATAGAGGATTTGCAAGCCATCTTTTTAAAACTCGTGGATAGCTTTACCCCGGTGCATCTGGAACTGTTTCGATTTTTCAGCACCTAAACACTCTTGATCTCGAAAGGTTTCGCAACGAGCGCTACGTGAGCGATCAGTCGACTATGGACCTTCTTAGCCGGGGGCTGATTCGAGACGTCCGGCCGTACGCCGCGCGCGGTCGGGACTCTGACGATTCTTTGGTGATCAATGACTGGGAGGTCTCCGGCCTTGGAAAACAGTTTCTCGATCTCATATCGAATCCCCAGGAGCTTTCATAGCGGAAACCACCAGCCGCGCTCTGTGGCGCCTTCGCGCGCGGCCACAGCTACTCCGTTGAAGTGCCTGCCACGCTCCCGAGATACAGCGATCTGGGAAACGACGCATTGGCCAGGCTAACTCGCGCCAAATCCCCATACCACCAGCAAACATGGACCGTCGAGGGAGGAGCCCGCCCCCCCCACCGGGGCCGCGGATGCTCTGCGGCTGGCGATGCGGCGACCGGCGGCGCATGCCGTGGCGAGCATCGACAGATGCGCGCACACTTCAGCGTATGCCCGAACCGACCGGCAGCCTCCGACCACACGGACCGCCGAGGGAGGGGCTCGAAGGTTGGCGTAGCCGCCCACCGGGGCCGGTGGAGTGGAGGTCGAGCGAGGTTTGTTCAAGGGCTTCGAGTTCGCGGGCGAGCTCTTCGTGTTTGCGCTTGGCATTGTTGCGGCGGAACAGATCGATGGTGCGGCGTTTGGCGGTGGCGGTGAGCCATGCGCCGGGGTTTGCGGAGACTCCGGTCGCGGCCACTGTTCCAGGGCGGCGAGGTTCCTGCGCGAGGTCTTCGGCGAGGCCGACGTCGCGGGTGAGGCGGAAGAGGCCGGCGATGACGCGGGCGGACTCAATGCGCCAGACGGCTTCGATGGCGCCGTGTAGATCGGCAGCGGACACCGCTACCGATCACACCAGCTTTGCATGCGTCAGTACAAGTGGGGCTATTTCTTTGCTGCCTGATCTGCCAGTTGAGCGCGAATTGTTTTTTCCTGCTGAATATCTTCTTCGGAGAAGGCGTATGCAAAGTCTTCTGGCTCGAAGACCTGGCGGATCTCGACCTCGGATTCGCCTGCGTGGGGGTTCGGGAAGCGCTTGACCCACTCGATGGCCTCTTCGAGGGACTTGACCTGCCAGAGCATGAAGCCGGCACACACCAAGAGCGACCTGCAAAGTAAGCAGCTGCAGATGGTGTTTACGAAGTATGGCCAGGGGTCGTTGAAGATCACGCCCACGAGTCCTCTCGCCCCCGGAGAATACGCGATCGCCGTGCAGACCCGTGACCAGCAGCCTACTGCGTACTGCTTCGGAATCGACACGGCCACGAAGTAAACGTACTAACTGGCGCAATTCAGCGTCACCCAATCTGTCCCACGAGCGATATGACGACTACGCCTGCGAGTGCTGCCCGGCGAACACAGAACGCCGGGCAGCCACATATCGATATCCGACGAATTGCGGTGCTAAAATCGACCAACTGGCGCGGAAGCGGGCCTGCGCGGACGCTCTCCGCTCGTGGAGAAGAGGAAACTCCTGGCAATCTGGAGATTACGAAATGAAGAAGCTGTTTTGCGTGTGGTTCTGGTTCGCAGCCGCGGCCGTCGCCGATGATCCGCGGATTTCGCCGGCCGATATTCTCAACGCCGCTGGATTGTTCGGCGGCAAAGTAGCCCCCGGCGAAGTAATTGTGCTGTTCCCCGCCAACGCCGGGCCTTCCGTGCTCGCGGGTCAGCAGTTCGATCCCGATGGACGTGTTTCCACGCAGATCGGCGGAATGAGGGTGCTATTCGATGGCATACCCTCGCCCATAGCGTATGCGGTGGCCGGGCACGCATGCGCGGTTGTTCCATATGAAGTATCCGGCAAGAAGAGCACTCAGGTCGTAGTCGAATATCGCGGCGAGCGGTCCGAGCCGGTGACGCTGGCGGTTGTCGAAAGCGCGCCAGCGCTCTTCACGCTTGACGGCACAGGCAAGGGGCAGGCTGCGATGTTAAACGAAACGGGCTGCTGCAACTCGATCCGCAACCCCGCGGCGCCGGGCGAGGCCGCTGTGCTTTATGCCACTGGCGCGGGCCAGACGCTCCCCGCCAGCGTCACCGGAGCGGTGGAAGCGCACAATCGCGATCGTGACTATCCTGCGCCCCGCGCCGCGGTGCGCGTCCTGGTTGGCGGCCAACCGGCAGAGATCACTTTCCTGGGTTCGGCGCCGCACATGGTTTCCGGCATGGTTCAGATCAACATCCGCCTGCCCAAGAACGCTACCGTGGGCGATGCGGTACCGCTCAAGATCATCGTCGGCGACGGGGTTAGCCCGGATGGCGTCACAATGGCAGTGCGTCCATTCGCGCGTCAGATTCTCGTGGTCGATGCGGAAACCGCCAGCCGCGCATGGCTGCGCAAGATGCTCATCGATGCAGGCTACGATGTGTTTACGGCTCGAAACGGGAGAGAGGCAGTCGCGGTCGCGAAAGATCATCTGCTCGACATGGCCGTGGTCAGTATGGCCATCTCCGAAGAGGAGCGGGCGCAGACCGTTCAAAGCCTCCAGGCGGCGTATCCCTTGATCAAGATCGTCGCTACAACCCCAATTGCCAATGCGAAAACCCTCCGTGCCGCGGATTTGATGGGCGCCCAGTCGCTATTGGAGCGCCCGTTCACTGCAAGTATGGTCCTGCCGCGCCTGCGCGAGCTGCTGCGCCTGCACCCCATGCCCTACGTCGCCACTCCGTGACGAGTTCCGGCGACCAAATCGTGGCGCGCGCACTCGTGCGCGCTAAATAGCAATTGTCCCGTTGCTGTCGCCAACCGATTCCATCTCCACATCGAGCTTCTTCAAGATAGTCAACAACGTATTTCCATGCGGCGTCCCGTCGGAGCCGACATAATGTAGGTTGCCCTTAAGCGCGCCACAAGCGTGCCCGGCGATCAGCATTGGCAGCCGCCTGTGATTGTGCGTATTGGAATCGCCCATGGGGCTGCCATAAAGAATCAGTGAGTGGTCGAGCAGGTTGCCGTCGCCATCCGCCGTCGTCCGCAACTTTTCCAGGAAATAGGGGAGCATGCCGACGTGATAACGATTGAGTTTGGCGAATTCGGCGATGAGCGCCGGGTCTTCGATGTGGTGAGACAGCGTGTGAAAGGGTATCTTGACGCCGCTTGCTTCGAAGACGCGGTTGCTGGTATCGCGGCTCATCTTCAACGCCGAAACCCGCGTGATCTCGGCGGCGAACGCAATCACCTGCAAATCGAACATCAATCGCACGTGTTCTTCCCAGGATTCCGGCACGCCTAGAGGAGCGCCAGGCCGCGCGCGCGCCACCAGCTTCGCATTGGCTGTCTCCGTCGCTTGAATACGCCGTTCAACGGCTCGAATCTCCGTCAAATGCGCGTCCAACCGCGCGCGGTCGGAAGGGCCAATGCTACCGCTGAGCCGCGCCGCATCCGGCGCGGCGCCGTCCAGCACGCTGTTCTTCGCCGTGCCGAAAAGCGTTTCGAAAACTGTGCGCGGATTCACCGCCATCGCGATGGGTTCAGTGGGCGACGCCCAACAAATGGTGTCGGCGTATACGCAGCTGTAATTGAAACCGCAAGATCCGTTCAATCCGATATTCTCGATGCAAAGCGGCAGCGACGGCAGCCGCGTATCCCCCCCGCGGCGTTGCGCGTAGATTTGATCGATCGATGTCCCGTTCCCGATCTCGGGCCCCTGGCGCGCGTGCGCCGCTGTGAGAAAAGCGGCGCTCGAGCGGAAATGGTCCGCGCCGGCTTCGGCCGGCATCTGCGTCTCTGCCGAGCGCGCGTCCGTATTGGTGATAATCGTAAGATATTCGCGGAACGGCGCGAGCGGTTCGAGCGTATACGAGAGCTCGAAGTTCGCGCCCGCCTGCTGCGGACTCCAGTAGTGTTCGCGCCCTCCCACTTGGGTGCTGCCTGCCGCACCGTGCACCATCTCGATACACGAGAGGCGAGGCGTCGGATTCCCCGCAGTCTTGCGCAGAGGCGTCTGCGCCGGAATCATCGCGTCCAGAAGCGGCAGCGCAATGCCCGCGCCCGCGCCACGTAACACCGCGCGGCGGGAAACAAACTTCCTCGTGAGATACACGTAGCCCCCAGGATTTCAGGTGGGACGCGGAAGAACTCCTAACATTATAGATCGGCGGAATAGATCGGAGGAGGAGTTGTGCGTCGCGTCGACGGCGTTGCGCTCTGTTTTGGCCAGGTCGAAACGTCGGTAAGCGCTTCGCGGCCAGTCGCGGGGTACCGATACACGGGCCCCGATAAGCTGGTGCGCCCATGGGCGCGTGGCAGTCGGCGCGATGTCCGTTCATTCCATGCGCTGCGAGCGCGACGCGCCCGCGTGTTCTGCCCACGGGGGTTGTAACATCGCTGTGGTATTCTAGTCTCCTCTGCATCATGACGCAGAAGAGGCCGCTCCCGCGTATTTGTATTGCTCTAGGCTTGCCCGATGTTCCCGCTTTGCTCGAACACGCGCAACGCGAAGCCGAATCGGGCGAGGCCTTCCTTGAATTCCGCCTCGATTTTCTCGATCAACCGGCGCACGGCGTCTCCGCCATCCGCGGCTTCCTCGATCGCTTTCCCGATTGCATTGTCCTCGCCACCTGCCGGCGCCACCAGAACCACGGGCGATTCAATGGCAGCATCGAAGAGCAGCTTGCGCTGCTCGATATGGCGATCGAGAACGGCGCGCAAGCTATCGACGTCGAAATCGAAACCGCCGAAGCCGCCGCAGAGCGTTTGCAGCAGTTCCGCGGGCGCGCCCACGTGATTGTGTCATATCACAACTTCGAGGCCACGCCGCCCTTGGATGCGGTGGTGAATCGCATGGTGCGGATTCCCGCCGACGCATACAAAGTAGTCACCACCGCGCGCAAGCCTTCCGACAACGCGCGCGTGCTGGCCGCCGCGAGGACCGTGCCCCGGCACCGCCTGATGGTGCTCGCCATGGGAGAGCTCGGTTTTCCCACGCGCGTGCTCTCGCCCATTTTCGGAGGCGTCTACACTTACGCGGCGCCCATGCAGACGCAGGGCACCGCCTCCGGACAGGTGAGCGCCCGCTCGCTGCGCCACGTCTATCGCGTGGAGAAGCTGGCTAAGACGGCCAAGATCTACGGCGTCATCGCCGACCCGGTACGCCACTCCATTTCGCCCGCGGTACATAATCGCGCCTTTCAATCGCGGCGTATCGACGCCGTCTACCTGCCGTTTCTGGTGTCGCCGGCTCATCTGCGCGACTTCTTTTCGCTGGCGGAAAAGCTGCCGCTGGCCGGATTCAGCGTCACTATTCCGCACAAACAGAAGATCATCCGCTATCTGGATGTGGTGGATCCGCTGGCCAAGCGGATCGGCGCCGTGAACACCGTGTGGCGCAAAGCCGGCAAGTGGCGCGGCGCCAATACCGATGCCGCGGGGGTCACCGGCCCACTCTCGAAGCACTTGCGCCTGCCGAAATCTACCGTGCTGATTGTGGGCAACGGCGGGGCCGCGCGCGGAGCCGCAGTGGCGCTCGCCGATGCCGGGGCTAAGATCGCGCTGGTGGGCCGCAATGCCGACCGGGTGCGCGCGCTCTCCAAGCTTTGCGGCGCCGAGCCGCTGGGCCGCGAACAGCTCGCGGGGCGGCACTTCGACGCCGTGGTGCATGCCACGCCGCTCGGCATGTACCCCAATGTCAACGACTGCTATTTTAACGGCCACATTCCGGGCGAAGTGGTCTTCGACATGGTGTATAACCCGGTCGAAACCGTGCTGATCCGCCACGCGCGCGAGCAGGGCCGCACGGTGATTCCCGGCATCGAGATGTTTGTGGAACAGGCCGTGCGCCAGTTTGAGATCTGGACCGGCGAAACCGCGCCGCGCCCCGCCATGCAGAAGGCGGCCGCCGAGGCACTGGAGCTCAAGGCATGAAGAACGTTACCGGGATCACTGCCTGGATCACGCGCCGCAAACTCGCTGGCGTGCTGTTTTCCTTCAGAGCAGTATGGCCCAGCGCTTCGTCGAAGGCGTTCGCGCAAACCGCGGCGCCGGCCGATCCGCTGCAGGCGGCGAAAGAACGCATCAAGGCAACCAGCGACGCGCTCGCCAAAGAGCAGGTCCCCATGGCTGCCGAACCGGCGTTTCAGTTTAAAGCGTGACGCACATGGTTGAATAGCCTATGGCCGAGCTTGCACCGGAAATCTTTTTCGCCACGGTGGTGGAGTTGGGCGCCAAGCTCGCCGCCAAAGAAGTCTCCGCCGAAGAACTGGTGCGCGCCTTTGCGAACCGTCTGGAACAGCTTGGCCCGCGCTACAACGCCCTGGCGCTGCCGCTGCCCGAGCAGGCCATCCGCGCGGCCAAAGAGGTGGATAAAGAGATCAAGCGCGGACGCCTGCGCGGCCCGCTGCACGGCATCCCATACGGCGTCAAGGATCTACTCAGCTTCGCCGGCCAGATCACCACCTGGGGCGCGAAACCTTACGCCGCGCAGATCTTCGACTACAACGCCACCGTGATCGACAAACTCGCTTCGGCCGGCGCCGTGCTCACCGGCAAGCTCTCCATGGTAGAGCTGGCGGGCGGCGGCGGGTACCGTCTGCCATCCGCATCGCTTTTCGGCGCGGGCCTCAACCCCTGGGACCGCACGCGCTGGTCGGGCGGATCGTCGAGCGGTTCCGCGACTGCCGTGGCGGCGGGCCTGGCGCCATTCGCTCTCGGCTCGGAGACATCCGGCTCTATCCTGACGCCCGCGTCGTATTGCGGCGTCACCGGTCTGCGCCCGACTTATGGACTGGTGAGCCGCCATGGCGCCATGGCGCTTTCGTGGACGCTCGATAAGATCGGACCTTTCGCGCGCACGGCGGAAGATTGCGGCATCATTCTGCAAGTGATCGCCGGCGGCGATTCGAAAGACCCCGGCAGCGCCAGCAAGAGTTTCTACTACACGCCGCAGTACGCGCGGCCGATGAAGGACCTCAAGGTGGGCTACGCGCCCATCGACTTCACCGACCGCGCCGACGCCGGCGCGCGCCCCGCATTCGCCGCCGCGCTGGCTGCGCTGAAAGAGACCGGCGTGCAGTTGACGGAGACGAAGCTGCCGCAGTTCCCATACGGCCCGATTCTCTCCACCATTCTCAACGCGGAACAGGGCTCCATTTTCGAGCCGCTGATCGCCAGCGGCAAGGTGGACGAATTGGCCGACCCCGCGCAAATCGCGGGTCTGAAGGCGAGCCTGGACGTTGCCGCGAAGGATTACCTGAAAGCCATGCGCATCCGCCGTTTGATTCAGGGCGCCTACGCTACGCTATTCGCGGAAGTGGACGCGCTGGTGACCACCGGCCGCAGCGGCCCCGCGACGCCGGTCAATCAGCCGCTCGACGCCGCCCCAGCCGCGCCCGGTGGATTCAACGGCATCATCCAGGCCGGAAATCTGGCCGGTTTGCCCGCGTTGGCTTTCCCCTGCGGGTTCGTGGACAAGCTGCCCGTGGCGCTGCAAGTGGTGGGTCCGCCGTTCTCGGAGAATGTGCTGCTGGCGATCAGCAAAGCGTTCCAGGCGGGGACGGACTGGCACAAGCGGCATCCGTGATTCGAGGAAACGGGCGCGATGATTCCGGTAAGTTGCCGGACGGTTGGGTGAGCGTGCTTCCACGGGAGTGAGGGTTCAACGCGGAGGCGCGGAGATTTGGAGACTACACGAAGTTTTTGATGAGGATGAAGCGGAGATTCGGTGATGGATGGGTTGCGCGTAAGCGAGGCCCGCATACTTTGACCTAGGGAGGCGGGTCACTTTTGAATTTTTTGAATTGTTGTTAGCGCCAATGCGGTTTCAAGCGTGAGGAGACGGATCGCTCTCAGGGGTGTAGGGCGGGGATGAAGGGTGCATAATTAGCGGCAGAACGCCCGTCACCTTCGAGCTGTTGGCCGCAGTACGCGCCACGCGAGGCGCACGCGCCAAGAAAACGAAGAAATCAGCCTTGATCTCCCGGCCCACGACTCATGGACGAAGCGACCATCAAGCCCGGTGACAACATCCCGCTGCCGAATTTGGCGCGGGCCGCTGGCGTCCGCCCGGCGAGACCTACCGGGTCGAACTCTTAATGTTCCCTAATGTGATACCTGCGAAACGTCGATGGGCGCATACTCTCCATTCGCTCTATTTCCTCCAAACACCAAGGACAACTGGCACGAACGCACGCTCCGGGTGTTAACTTGGTATCAGACTAAGGATGCACAGTTCTTCCTGGCGGATCGGTGTCTGAGCGCCGATCCCGCTTCTGATTCAAGGGAATCATACCGATGAATCGATTTGATTACGCCATCATTCATTTCTTGAACGCGTTTGCCCACCGGTCTTTAACGTTTGACGCTCTCATCGTGCTGATTGAAGAGAGCAACTTCTTGAAAGGCGGAATCGCCCTCTCCTTATTTTGGTGGGCTTGGTTCCGGTACGACAAACCGCCCTCTACCAAGCGGGAATTTCTTCTTTTTGCGTTCGTTTCTAGCTCCTTTGCCTTACTTTTGGGAAGAGCCTTCGCCCTTTGGATTCCGTTCCGCGAGAGGCCCCTGCGGAATCCGCAGTACAACTTCCAAATTCCCTATACGGTGACGGGCTCCGTGCACAGCTGGAACTCGGCTCCCAGTGATCATGCAGTGCTGTTTTTCTGCCTCGCGACGGCCCTGTGGATGGTCTCCTGGCGCCTCGGCATCTTGGCGGCGTGCCATGCCTTCTTCCTGGTCTGCCTTCCCCGTATCTATGTCGGGTACCACTATCCGACGGACATCGTCGCGGGCGCACTGCTGGGGATCGGGGCGGCTTTTCTTTGCAGATTCACATGGCTCAGGAAGATCACCACGCAGCCTGCTCTTCGCTGGCTGGAAAAACATCCGGCCTCCTTCTACGCCTTCGCTTTCGGCTGGACGTTTGAGGTTGCGGAGCTGTTCGAGTCCCTCCTCACTTTCCAAGGCTTCTTCCGTCGCACCCTAGGAGCAGTCCTGCGATTACACCTCTAACACGGTCATCCTCCGGCGAGGATGGTTTCTTGACAGATAGACAGCGCCTCTTGAGGCTCTTTTCGATGATCCGCGCCGGCGGGGCCGCGACCACGCCTTCCTCGCAGCGCTTGCAGGCGTGCTTTTCGAGCTTGGTCACACCACGAAGTACTGCGCCGGCTGATTGACCCGGACCAACACACTGCGGCGGTCGCTTGGATTGGGCTCACGCTTGACGAAGCCCGCCTTTTCCAGGCGTCGAGCATGACGGTGACTCCGTTTCGCGTCACGGGCCTCGATATCGGCAAGACCTTCGTCGAGCTTGCGCGCAAGAACGCGGCCCAGGCAGGCGTGCGCGCGGAGTTTCGCGAGGGCAACGCGTCGCAGATGCCGTTTGCCGCGAACAGTTTCGATTTGCTGGTGTGCCGGGCCGCCTTCAAGAACTTCTCCGCGCCCGAGAAGGCGCTGGCCGAAATGCGCCGCGTGTTGCGTCCGGGCGGCACGGGCGTGATCATCGATCTGCGGCGGGATGCGCCCATGACCGAGATTAAGCGGTACGTCGACGGTTCGCACTTGAGCGCCTGGAACCGGCTGTTCACGCTACTGACATTTCGCTTCATGCTGCTGAAACGGGCATACACGAAGGAACAGTTGGAGAAAATGGTGGATGCCGCCGGTTTCCGGAAGGCCGAGGTGCGTACCAACGAGATCGGGATGGAGGCGTGGTTCGAGAAGTAGTTGACCAGCTCAATTCTCGTGACTCTTCCCGACTGCCGAGAACGCCGCCAGCGCTTCCACCTTGCCTCGCGCCGCGCCGCTATTGATCGATACCGCCGCGATCGCCGCGCCTTCAAGGAACGTCTCCACGAGCCCGGCCGCCACCAGCGCCGCGGCCGCATTGGCAATCACGATATCGCGCGGCGCCCCGCGTTCCCCATTCAGCGCCGCGGTGGCGATTTCGAAATTCCGCTGCTTGTCGCCGCCCTTCAACTGTTCGGCTGTCGCAATCGGAACCGCGAAATCCGCGGGCTCCAGTGTTCGCCGCTCCACATGGCCGTCACGGATTTCGAAGACCAGCGTCGGGCCGGTGGTGGTAATCTCATCGAGTCCATCGGAGCCGTGAACTACGAAGCCGCGGGGCAGTCCCAGCGCGGCCAGCGCACCCGCCAGTAACTGCGCCTCGCGTTCCGACGGCGCGCCCACCACTTGCGCATTCGCACCGGCCGGATTCGTCAGCGGGCCCAGTAAATTGAATGCGGTGCGGATCTTCAAATCCGCGCGCACCGGCGCCGCGTGCCGCATCGCGGTATGCACCGCCGGCGCGAAGAAAAAGCCGATTCCAATTTCGCGAATCGCACGCGCCGCACGCTGGGGCGCCGCGGGCGTCGTGTCGATCGCAATGCCGAACGAATCCAGCAGATCCGCGCTGCCGCAACCCGATTTGCCCGTCACCGCGCGGTTGCCGTGCTTGGCCACGCGCACGCCCGCGCCCGCCACAACGAACGCCGCGACTGTGGAAATATTGAATGTGCCGGCGCCATCGCCGCCCGTGCCGCAGGTATCGATCAGCGCCTCGCCAGGCAAGTCCAGCTCGACGCGCACAGCCGTCTGGCGCATCGCGCGCGCGAAGCCCACCAGCTCATCCACCGTCTCGCCGCGCACCCGCAGCGCCATCAGCAACCCAGCGATCTGCGCCGGCGACGCCTTGCCGTCGAGGATAGTCTGCATAGCCGACTGGGCCTCATCGGCAGAGAGATCGCTGCCCGCTGCGAGCCGTTCCAGATGGGGTAAAAGCGGCATGTTATATTGAGAACTCCGGCTGTTTCGCAATACTAGCAGATTTCCATGAAAATTCATGAGTATCAGGCAAAGGCCATCCTGGCCCAGTACAACGTCCCTGTGCCGCGCGGCGAGGTCGCGTTCAATGTGCAAGAGGCTCAGGCGGCGGCGGAGCGCATTGGCGGAAGCGTCGTAGTCAAGGCGCAAATCCACGCGGGCGGACGCGGCAAAGGCGGCGGCGTGAAGGTGGCGAAAAACGCCGTACAGGCCGCCGAGTTCGCGCGCCAGATTTTGGGGATGACGCTGGTGACGCATCAGACCGGGCCCGAAGGCCGCCTGGTGAAGCGCCTGTTGATCGAGGAGACTTTGCCCATCGAGCGCGAGCTCTACCTGGGAATTGTGCTCGACCGCGTGCAGGGCAAGCCGGTCTTCATGGCATCGGCCGCGGGCGGCATGGAGATCGAAGAGGTGGCCGCGAAGACGCCCGAATTGATCCTGAAAGAGGCGCTCGACCCGGGCCTGGGGCTGCAGCCGTATCAGGCGCGCAAGCTGGCGTTTGGGATCGGCATCCCCGCCGCCAGCGTCAACGCCGCGGTCGCCGCCATGACCGCGCTCGCCAAGGCCTGCCTGGCTACGGACGCGTCGCTGGCCGAAATCAATCCGTTCATCCTCACCAAAGAGGGCAAGGTTTACGCGCTCGACGCCAAGATCACCTTCGACGACAACGCGCTGTATCGCCACAAGGATCTGGCCGAGCTGCGCGACATCAACGAGGAAGATCCGCTGGAAGTGGAAGCCTCCAAGTACGGCTTGAACTATATCAAGCTGGATGGCTCGGTAGCCTGCATGGTAAATGGCGCGGGCCTCGCCATGGCCACCATGGATATCGTGAAGTATGCGGGCGGCAGCCCCGCGAATTTTCTGGACGTCGGCGGCGGCGCCAGCGCCGAGCAGGTGAAGAACGCGTTCCGCATCCTGCTTTCCGATAAGAACGTGAAGGCCGTGCTGATCAACGTGTTCGGCGGCATTCTGCGCTGCGACCGGCTGGCCAACGGCGTGGTGGAAGCGGCGCGCGAGCTCCATATCACGGTGCCCATCGTGGTGCGCATGGAAGGCACCAACGTGGAGTTAGGTCGCAAGATTTTGCTGGAATCGGGCTTCAATTTCACGGTGGGCGAAGACATGCGCGACGCCGCCGAAAAAGTGGTCAAACTGGCCGCGCAATAGTCGTACAGGAACATAATGAGCGTACTCGTTGACAAACAAACCCGCCTGATTGTGCAAGGCTTCACCGGCAAAGAAGGCACGTTCCACGCCGAGCAGGCGATCGCTTACGGCACAAAGGTGGTCGGCGGCGTCACGCCCGGTAAAGGCGGCTCGAAGCATCTCGATTTGCCGGTGTTCAACACCGTGACCCAGGCCATGCAGGAAACCGGCGCCAATGCCACCGTGATTTTTGTGCCGCCGCCGTACGCGGCCGACGCCATCATGGAGGCCGCCGATGCGGGGCTCGCGCTGGTGGTCTGCATCACCGAAGGCATCCCGGCGATTGACATGGTGAAGGCGTGGGCATTCCTGCAAGGCAAAAAGTCGCGGCTGATCGGCCCGAATTGCCCGGGCGTGATCTCGCCCGGCAAGTGCAAAATCGGCATCATGCCCGGCCACATTCACCTGGAAGGCCATGTGGGCGTGGTTTCGCGCTCGGGCACGCTGACCTACGAGGCAGTGGGCCAGTTGACCAAGCTGGGCATCGGACAAAGCACGTGCATCGGCATCGGCGGCGACCCCATCATCGGGACCAATTTCGTGGACGCGCTGACGCTGTTTAACGACGATCCGGACACGCACGCCATCGTCATGATTGGCGAGATCGGCGGCAATGCGGAAGAGACCGCCGCAGCCTATGTGAAGGCGAACGTGAAGAAGCCGGTAGTGGGCTTCATCGCCGGGCAGACGGCGCCGCCGGGACGCCGCATGGGGCACGCGGGAGCGATCATCGCGGGCGGTTCGGGCAAGGCATCGGACAAGATCGAGGCCATGGAGGCGGCGGGCATTACCATTTGCCAGTCCCCGGCCGAAATTGGAGAAAAGATTCAGGGCCGCTTATGAGCGCAGAACGTACGTTTTCGATTATCAAACCGGATGCCGTGGCAGCCGGGCAAGCCGGGCAAATCCTCGCCATGATTCAGGGAGCGGGATTCAAGATTCTGGCGATGCGCATGACCCGCCTTACCGAAGCGCAGGCGCGCGAGTTTTATGGGGTGCACAGCGCGCGGCCGTTCTTTGGCGGCCTGGTGAAGTTTATGACCGAAGGCCCCATTGTGGTGATGGCGCTAGAGCGGGAGGATGCCATCAAGGGGTTGCGCGAAGTGATGGGCGCCACCAACCCGGCCAACGCGGCAGAGGGAACCGTGAGGAAACGGTTCGCCACCGATATTGAGCGCAATTGCATTCATGGATCGGACGCGCCGGAGACGGCCGAACAGGAACTGCGGTTCTTTTTCAGCGGCGCCGATTTACTGGGCTGATTTAGAGTAGGGACGCCCCCGCACAGAGCCGCGCGCGTCACCGAGCGGACGCCGGCTACGCGAATATTAGCGTATCGCGCGATTCCCGTACAGGTTTATACTGGATAGCTGGTCTTTTGATGAAAGCTTTGTTCGCCCTATGTCTTGGTCTCGCCTTTCTGGGCGCGGTGGGTCGCGCACAGGACCAGGCAGCCTCCGAGCAGCCAAAGCTGGAACAACCGAAAACGGAGCGTCCTGTGGCCCCCGTAACGCCGGCCGTTTCCGCCACTCCGGATGATCCACCGGACCACGGATTCTGGAGGGATCTGATCAGCCCGCGGGCATTTCTGGCTACGGCGCCGGGCACCATTCTCGATCAGATTCACGAGTTTCCGAAAGAGTGGGGCGAGGGCGTGCCGGCAGCCGAAAAGCGCGCGGCGTCGCTCTACGGGCAGTTCGTGATCGGCGACTTGATCGAGCGCGGCGTGAAGGCGATTGACAAAGAGAATACCCACTACCGGCGCCTTGCCACGGGCAATTTCTTCCGGCGCACGGGCTACGCCATCGCCTTCACGGTGACGGCCCGGAAACCCGATGGCGGTTATACTCCCGCGTATTCGACGCTAGCCAACGATTACGGCAGTTGGGCCATCGCCACGCTATGGAGCCCGCACAGTCTACGGAATCCGGCATCGATCTTGGAGTGGGGAACGGGCAACGTCGGCGTCCGCGCGGGCGGCAACTTCCTGCGCGAATTCTGGCCGGACGTGAAGTCGATCTTCCGGAAGAAACCGAAGCAGTAGAAGTTGTGTTCTCGACGGTAGAGTAGGAGAGAGGGCGAGCGCCGAAATGCCGTCCGATTCTCCGCTCGTCGAACCGGACATGCGGATTTCCCGGCATCCGGCTCTCCTGCAAACTCTCGCCTTAGGCATTCACAGGCAGCTGCGCGGTGTTGGCTCACAAATAAAGCAGCCCCATGCGCTGAAGCTGTTCATAGTAAGTCACCCCCTTCGGCGGTCGGAAGGGCCGCTGGCTGCGCCGTCTCAGGTGCTGCACGAGACGGTCGCGCATGTACGTGTTGATCTCCCGCAAGGCCACTCGTGGATACCCTATCGAGAAGTAGTTCGCCCATCCCTTCAGATGCCGGTTCACTTCCTCGATCAGTTGCGGTATGGGCTGGAAACATTGACGGGCATCCGCTTTACGGTTATGTCTTCCCGTTCCGTGTTTGGCGCGTCGCCACACCCGCCCCGAGGGGTCTCCCAGGTTCCTCCAGTGATCTATCCAGGCGCGCTGCCCCCATCCACCCCGGAAAGCCCGCTGTCTGCATGTACCCGTTGCCTCACCACCGGTAGCAGGTTCGTCATCTCAGCCAGACTCATCGCTTTCAGGTTGCGTAACAAGGCCGAATCGGGTTCGCTTGCGCGGCGGCTCGGGTGTTCGCCTCACAAGTTCCCGCCGGAAGGATTGCTCCATCCCACGCTTGCTTCGGCTACATGTCGAACGGGCAATTTACATGGTGAACTACTTTCAGTTCACCAGATCAGCCAAGCTTATCCTGGCATACCTGAGACGCAGAGCTAACACCGAATCAAGCTGAGAGGTCCTTCGCCGCCCGCCGGTATTACGTCGCAGGCCACGGGCCCGCGCCACTTGGCGCCGCTAACCGCCTACCATTTGCGCGATGCTTTCCGCCCCGTGAGGGATACTTGTGCCCTGTTGGCGCAGGTTTTCGCGAAGCGCTTGAGCGTAGACGTCAATGTGCTTGCGCGAGTAGCGCACCAGGCCCAGGCGGCGCAGCCGGTTCATCTGGAACGTCACGATTTCGCGCGAGGTGCCGACGAACTCGGAAATTGTGTGGTGAGTTAGAGAGGCAACGCGGAAAGAACCGTCGGGCATGGGGGTGCCGAGATCGTTGGCGAGTTGCAAGAGCGCCAGCATTACGCGCTCCGGCGTCTTGTGGACGGCCATGCTCTCGATGCGGTCCTGCAGCTCCAGGCACTGACGCACCAGATATTGCGCGAGGGCAATCCCAAGGCGGGGCTCGCGCTCTACCTGCTGCTCGATTTCGCTGCGGCTCCACGACATCAGCGAGACGGTATCGAGCGCCAGGGCGGATTCGCTGCGGCTCACCGGACCGATCAGGGACGACTCTCCAAAAAGCCCTTCCCGGCGCACAATGCGGCCTACAGTCTGTCCCCCGTCGTTAGCCGTTGCGGCGATCTTGACGCGGCCCAGTATAACCAGATAAAGGCTGGTTGCGGGATTCTGAACGTCATATATGATGCGGTTCTTGGCGTATTCCTGGACCGCTTTGCGCGGCAGGTAAGTTAGTGGATCTTCGTAGGGCTGTCGTGTGTCCACTCGACGGCTCATCATTAGGCGACCCTCCAGGTTAAAACCCCAGTCTCATTCGACACATTAACGCTACTTGCACGGCGCCGTCCATCGGCACTTTGGGCGAATAACGCTCAAAATGGTACTTTTGTTAACGAATAACCCCTTGGCTCGGTGGGTTGATACACTGGCAGAGCATGGTGGCGAATGCGGCGGTGGGACAGCGTCTCGGAATTTTGACACAGGAGACCGCCGTCAGAGAGAGCTTGCAGTGGTTCACGCGGGAGAAGCAGTGGATCAATGAAACCCACCTGGAGCTGTGCCGCATCGCGGCCCCGACCTTTCTCGAACAGGATCGCGCGGCGTGGTTTCTGACACAGTTCCGGGAAGCGGGCTGGAGCGCCGCCATCGACCGGGCGGGCAATGTGATCGCGACGTCGGGTGACGGCCCGTACGTGGCGCTGACGGCGCACATGGACACAGTGCTGGCGCCGAAGAATCGCGACGAGATCGCGGTGGATTCCGACGGCGCGTTTCGCGGTCCGGGGGTTTCCGACAACGGCGCTGGACTGGTCGCGCTGCTGGCGGTGGCGCGCGCCTGGAGATTCGCGCCGTCCCTTCCGGTTTTCCGGCGCGGATTGTTGCTGGCCGCTAATGTGGGCGAAGAAGGCGAGGGAAACCTGTTGGGGATGCGGCACCTGTGCAAGCAGTCCGCGGTCGGCAAGAAGATCGAGGCGTTTCTGGTGGTGGACGGGGCCGATACCAGCCACATCACCACGCGGGCGCTGGGCAGCCGCCGGTTCGAGGTGACCTTCACGGGACCGGGCGGGCATAGCTGGAGCGATTATGGCGTGGGCAATCCGCTACATGGCTTGTGCCGGGCGGTGACGTTATTTTCGGAGACGCACATCGGTGGCGTTCCGAAATCGGCGCTCAATGTGGGGCTGATCGAAGGCGGATCGGGGGTGAATGCCATCCCTCAAGCGGCGCGGGCCAAGGTGGATATCCGTTCCGAGAGCAACCACAAGCTGGACCAACTGGTGGAGGCGCTGGAGAGCGCGGTGGAGCGCGCCAAGGAAGTGGAAAACCAGCGGGCCACGGGCGGCAAGGTATCCGCGCGCGTGAAGGAAATCGGCTCGCGCCCGGCCGCGGAGCTGCCGGAATCGGCCGCCATTCTGCAATATTTGCGTGCGGTGGATGCGCACCTGGGCATACGGTCGCACCTCGATACCTCGTCGACGGACGCGAATATTCCGCTTTCGCTGGGCATCCCCACGGTGGCGATCGGCGGCGGCGGCGCAGGCGGCGGCGCACATACTACGCAGGAATGGTATCGCCCGGAGGGGCGCGACCTGGGGTTGAAGCGGATCTTCCTCACGCTGCTGATGCTGATGCGTGACGGGGACAGTTATTGATCCGGGTGAAGCAGGTTAGCCGCCG
>JBEKNN010000202.1:0-17363 GCA_049522755.1 Bryobacteraceae bacterium
ACCGGTTCGCCAACCAGCCGGTGCAGCTTCCGGGAGGCCTGTATTGGGACAGCTTCCGTCTGTTTCACGAGATGGTGGAAGGCCTGACAGTGGCAGGCCGCGAGCGGAAGCTGCGCGTGGACGGCATCGGGATCGATACGTGGGGCCTCGATTTCGGCCTGCTGGGCGCCGACGGCGGATTGATCGATTGCCCGCGGCACTACCGCGATGCGCGCACCAACGGCGTGATGGAGCTTCTGTTTCGCGCGGTCCCGCGCGAGGAAGTCTTTGAACAGACGGGCATCCAGTTCATGCAAATCAATTCGCTTTATCATTTGTATGCGACGCGCCTCCAGAACTCGTGCGCCCTGGAATGCGCGAAGCGGTTGCTGTTCATGCCGGATCTGCTGAACTTCTGGCTGACCGGAGTGGAGCGTGCGGAGGTGACGATCGCGAGCACGTCACAGTTTTACAATCCGCAGGAGCGCGCGTTTTGCGGGGCGATGCTGGAGCGGCTGGGAATCCCCGCGCGCATTCTGCCGGAGTTGATCGAGCCGGGAAGGCTGCTGGGACATCTGCTGCCGAGGATCGCGGCACGCACCGGATTGGGCGCCGCGCCGGTGTATGCGTCGGCGGGGCACGATACGGCGTCGGCAGTGGTGGCGGCGCCGGGCGTAGGCGACGATTGGTGCTACGTCAGCTCAGGGACGTGGAGCCTGATGGGGGTGGAGTTGCCGGCGCCGGTGATCGACGCGCGCGCGCTGGAGCTGAATTACACCAACGAAGCGGGCGTGGCGGGGCGGACGCGGCTGTTGAAAAATATCGCGGGACTGTGGATCTTGCAGGAGTGCCGCCGGTGCTGGGCGGAGGCAGGCGAGCGCCACACGTACGAAGAGCTGGCGCAGATGGCGGAGGAGAGCGGCCCCGCCAAGGCGCTGATCGACCCCGACGATTTCCTGCAGCCCGCCGATATGCCGGCGCGCATCGTGGAGTGGCTGCGCGCGCGCGGGCTGCCGGAACCGAAGGGCAAAGGCGAAACGTGCCGCATCATTCTGGAAAGCCTGGCCGAGCGGTATCGGCAGGTGCTGGAGGGTCTGGAACGGCTGACGGGCCGCAGGATTCGCAGCATCCACATTGTAGGCGGCGGGTCGAAGCACGCGCTGCTGAACCGGCTGGCGGCGCGAGCGACGGGGCGGACAGTGTACGCGGGTCCGGTGGAGGCGACGGCAGCGGGGAATGTGCTGGTGCAGGCCATGGGCGCGGGCGCGGTGCGGGATTTGGAAGAGGCGCGCGCGGTGGTTCGGCGGTCGTTTGAGATTGAGAAGTTCGAGTAGGTGAGAGTGCGTGGGCCGGCGGCTGAAGGATGAAGAGTCGACACACCACGAATCGTTTCTCTATGCGATCCCGAGACGATGGAACACGGGGACCTTGGTAAAGTCCAATAGGAACGCAAAGATCGCTGCGCTGCGAGTGTTCCGCCCACAACGAATAGAGGCAGTGGAGTCATGGCGATTCCTCGCGTGACCAACGTAGAGACGATCGAAATATCGCAGACCGTCGACACAACGATCCAAAGACTTGGGCGGGAACTCCACAGCCGCCGGCGTTCGCGAATGGAGTAAAGCGCCGCCTCAGTGCCGAACACGAGCGCGAATATTTGCCGAGCACTACTTCCAGTATGGTCGCAGCCTCGAGCATCCACGGGACCGGGGCCCAGAACTTGGTCAGCGCTCTGCGGAGGGGATGCAGGGCCGTGTCGGGCATTGCGTTTGGACCGGCCTTCTCCAGGCGGCTGCGGGCTTCGCCGCAAGGACAATTTGGGGAACGATCAACATCGGTAAAGATGACTCTCCAGGTTCTGAGGCGACACATCCTTACTGCTGTAATTTCGGTACGGTACCTCGTTTGCAGTATTTTCGACGCGGGACTTCGGGCCTACTATGGAGTCGGGACCGAGGGCAAAGCGTCGCACACGTGGAGATTTCATGCCGAATCAACCCCTCCGCAAGAGACAGCCGACTGACCCGTATATAGACTGTGTGGTTCTGACTTCATTTCGCTCGGAGTTCACGTTTCTGAGAAATGTGTTCGGACGCTCTGGCATCCGAATGCACCATGCGGAATCCCTGGACCAAGCGGATTTTCTGCTGACGGTGACGGAGAGCACAGTTCTTCTTTCAGATGTCATATTCGTGGATGGCTCTTGGCAGCATGCTCTGAGCGTGCTCGGCGACAGCCATCCTCTGGTGACAATGCTTGTCATCGCCGATCCGGTCGACAAGCCATTCCTGAGAGATTTGTTCAACCGCGGAGCCTGCGGCATTGTCTGGAAGCCATTTCAGTTCGAGGAAGTAAGAAGATTGATACGAGTTGTCCACGAGGCATCGAAAGACCGCCGAGCCTTGCAAGCGAAAAAATCTTCCCATCTTGCCACTCTCCCGGAGCCGACGCGTGAGGAGGATCTGGCGCCGGGTTTGTCTTGAGCATTGGTCAGTGCGGTATCCACCCGCACGAGGTTGGCCGTGACGAGCAGGCGATAGACCGGTTGGGCAGGCATCGCGCCCGAGGCTGGCTCCAACCCAAACCGCGACTCCCAGTTCAAGCAATTCGCTCTATAGATTCAACGGCTTACGCATATTTCCTGGCATCCATGCTTTACCTTAGTACTGGGGGCCGTGTCTTCCAAAACCACCCAATCCATCCACGGCAATCGCCGTTCACCGCAAATCGCCATCGCCACGATTTCCGCGACGCCCCAGAGCCCGCTCCTGCCGGTTGCTTGACCCGTATAGATCTGCACGCTCTCCCGTACGGCCCCTCCAGCAGCCCCGGCATACCAACAGACTTCACTGCTCCAATCCACCGCAAACCCAACAATGCAAAGGAAAATCCTCTGCGTCTCAGCGTCTCTGCGTCGAAGAGCCCTTCCCCCAGCAGCCCGACCCGCGACACCTGCTCCGCCTCCTCGGCGCCTGCCTTCGATCTCAACCCCATCAGCTCCATCTCCTAGCCCGCCGCCGAATTGTACTTACTCGCCAAAGTCCTCTATACTAGGTCGATTCGGTTCGTTTCGGGTGAAGTGTCTGAAGTCTTGGTCTCTGCTACAGGCCAAACCCCCGTCGAAAGCCGTATAATTCCAAGTTGAATCAGGAGATTGACCATACATGCTTCCCCTTTCGTCCGGCGCCGGACGGTTTACCGGCCGTTGCGCGCCGTTGATGCGCGTCATACTGACGCTGCTCACGCTGGCTATACTAGGCGTGCCTTTGATGGCTCAGGAACAGGCGGGAGGCGAAGTCAACCTCAAGCTGCCCGATCTCAATCAAGCGACTTTTCTTGGCGGCATCGGCGGCCGCACGCTGCTCATGGGCGGGCTCGCCATCAGTGCGCTCGGCTTGGTCTTCGGGCTGATGATCTTCGTCCGGCTCAAGAACATGCCAGTGCATTCCTCCATGCGCGAAGTCTCCGAGTTGATCTACGAAACCTGCAAAACCTATCTCGGCACGCAGGCCAAATTCCTCATGGTGCTTGAGCTCTTCATCGCCGTCATCATCGTCTTCTATTTCGGGTTCCTGCTGTCTCTGGAAGCGTATAAGGTGGCGATCATTCTGCTCTTCAGCGTGGTCGGCATCTCGGGCAGCTTCTCGGTGGCGGCGTTCGGCATGCGCGTCAATACGTTCGCGAATTCGCGCACCGCTTTCGCCTCGCTCACCGGCAAAGCCTTCCCGTGTTACGACATTCCGCTGCAGGCCGGCATGAGTATCGGCATGTTATTGGTCTCAGTCGAACTGCTCATCATGCTATTCATCCTGCTCTTCATTCCGGGCGATCTCGCCGGCTCCTGTTTCATTGGATTCGCCATCGGCGAATCGCTGGGCGCCGCGGCCTTGCGCGTGGCGGGCGGCATCTTCACCAAGATCGCCGACATCGGATCCGATCTGATGAAGATCGTTTTCAAGATCAAGGAAGACGACGTGCGCAACCCCGGAGTGATCGCGGATTGCACTGGCGATAACGCCGGCGATTCCGTGGGACCCTCGGCCGACGGCTTTGAAACCTACGGCGTAACCGGCGTCGCGCTTATCACCTTCATCCTGCTGGCCGTGCCCGACCCCGTGGTGCAGGTGCAATTGCTCGTGTGGATCTTCGCCATGCGCGTCATGATGGTAATCTCCTCCGGCATCGGTTACTTCATCAACGGCGCCATCGCCAAGTCGCGCTACAGTCAGCTTGCCAAGATGAATTTCGAAGCGCCGCTCACTACCCTGGTATGGCTCACGTCCATTCTTTCGATCGTGCTCACTTACATCGTCAGCGCCAAGATGATTCCAACCCTGGGCGGGGACGATTCGCTCTGGTGGAAGCTTTCCACCGTGATCAGTTGCGGCACGCTCGCGGGTGCGCTGATTCCCGAGCTGGTTAAAGTGTTCACGTCCACCAATTCGCGCCACGTGCGTGAAATCGTCACCAGTTCGCGGGAAGGGGGCGCTTCGCTCAACATCCTTTCCGGTCTTGTCGCTGGCAACTTTGGCGCATACTGGCTGGGCATGACTATGATGGCCCTCATGGCGGTGGCTTACGCTGTCAGCACCACCGGCCTTGGAATCCTGATGATCAACGGTCATCCGGAAGCCGCCGCGGTGTTCGCATTCGGTCTGGTGGCGTTCGGGTTCCTCGGCATGGGGCCAGTGACTATTGCTGTAGATAGCTACGGCCCGGTCACTGACAACGCCCAGTCTGTCTACGAATTGTCCATGATCGAGACACTGCCGAATATCGAAGGCGATATTCAAAAACACTTCGGCTTCAAACCGGAATTCGAGCGCGCTAAGGAGAATCTGGAAGAGAACGACGGCGCGGGCAACACCTTCAAAGCCACATCCAAACCGGTGCTCATCGGCACCGCGGTAGTGGGCGCCACGACCATGATTTTCTCCACCATCGTAGCGCTGACGCACGGTCTCACCATGAACATGGAGAAGCTGTCGCTCATGCACGCGCCCTTCCTGCTCGGTCTCATCTCGGGCGGCGCGGTGATCTATTGGTTCACCGGCGCCAGTATCCAGGCGGTCACCACCGGCGCATACCGCGCGGTGGAGTTCATCAAGGCTAACATCAAGCTGGAAAGCAGCGATAAAGCTTCCGTATCCGATTCGAAGAAGGTGGTCGGCATTTGCACTCTCTATGCGCAAAAGGGCATGTTGAACATCTTCCTGACGGTGTTCTTCGCCACCTTGGCCTTCGCGTTTATCGAGCCGTTTTTCTTCATCGGATATCTGATGTCCATTGCGCTCTTCGGTCTGTATCAGGCGCTCTTCATGGCGAATGCCGGCGGCGCATGGGACAACGCCAAGAAGGTGGTGGAGACCGAGCTGCGCGCCAAGGGTACGCCGCTGCACGATGCGACGGTGGTGGGCGATACGGTGGGCGATCCGTTCAAAGACACCAGCTCAGTGGCGCTCAACCCCATCATCAAATTCACCACCCTGTTTGGACTGCTGGCAGTTTCGCTGGCCGTCGATCTGACCCAGAAACAGGGCGCGAATTTCACCAACATTCTGTCTGCCGTATTCTTTGCCGTTTCGGTATTCTTTGTCTATCGCAGCTTCTACGGCATGCGAATCGAAAGCGAGGGCAAGTAAGACAGGCCTCCTGGCCTGTCTTTCCGGAGACGCCGCGCCTGGGTAAGATCGTGGCGCACGCACTCATGCGTTTTGCGCCGAGAGAGACGCGTCTAATTGACTATATGCAGCACTTACCACTGTCACTGTTAGCCGTGCTCACAGCTCTCCAGCCGCTAAGCGCGTCCACTTACAACCCCACCTACAACAAAGACATCGCGCCCATCCTCAACACCCAATGCGCGCTCTGTCACCGTCCCGGCGAAGTGGCCCCGTTTTCGCTGCTCACCTACCAGGACGCCGCCAAGCGCGCCGGCCTCATCGCCGCCGTCACCGAAAAGCGCTTCATGCCGCCGTGGAAGCCCGAGCCGGGCTACGGCAAATTCCAGCATGAGCGCCGCCTCACCGGCGACCAGATCGCGCTGATCGCCGCCTGGGCCAAAGCCGGCGCACCCGAAGGCAGCCCCAAAGACAAGCCCGCGCCGCCAGTCTTCGCCGAAGGCTGGAGCGCCGGCCAGCCCGACAAAGTAGTCGCCATGGGCAACGGCCACACCGTTCCAGCCGACGGCCCAGACCAGTTCGTCTGCTTCGTGGTGTCTCTCAATCTGCAAGCGGATGCCTACCTTCTCACCGCCGAATTCCGCCCTGGAAACCGGCGCGTGGTGCATCACGGCGTGGTTTACGTGGATGAAAGCGGCGCCGCCCGCAGGCTCGCCGCCGGTTCCGCCGATGCAAGCTATCCCTGCTTCGGCGGACCGCGCGTCACCTCCACCGGCATCATCGCCGGATGGGCGCCGGGCCAGATCCAGCCGCCCGGCGACCCGCAGCTTTCGCTTCCCATTAAGAAAGGGTCCGACCTGGTGGTGCAGATCCACTATCATCCTTCGGGCAAGCCGGAGACGGATACGTCGTCCATCGGCCTGACATTCTCCGGCCCGCCCACCAAGGGCAAGACATCGATTCTGATGGTGGATACCGACATCGATATCGCTCCCGGCGATTCGCATTACCTGGTGAAATCGTCACTCACGCTGCCGCGCGATATCGAACTGGCATCTGTGTTTCCGCACGCACACCTGCTCTGCAAAGACATGAAGATCGACGCGACTCTCCCCGACGGCACGGTCACTCACCTCATCTGGATCAAAGACTGGGACTTCAACTGGCAAGGCGGCTACCGTTTCGAAACCCCTCTGCATCTTCCCACGGGCACGCGCATCGACATGGCCTATACCTTCGACAATTCCGACGGCAATCCGCGCAACCCTTCGCATCCGGCGCAGCGCGTCACCTTCGGCGAGCAGACCACGGACGAAATGGCTGTAGGCTTCCTCGGCGTGATTCTGCCCACGCCCGCCGACGTAGCGCCATTCCAGCGCGAGATGCGCCTGGCGAACATCGAAAAAATCCTCGAATCGGGAGACATAAGCGCGCTGCGTGGACGCATCCCCGGCGGCGGCGCACGCCTGCAACAGTTGATGAAGGCCTTCGACAGAAACGGCGACGGCAAACTCGACGCCGACGAACGCGCCGCCCTGATGCAATACCTCCGAACCGTTATGTAACGCCGGCGGTCTTGCCGCCGGTCTTGTTTTGCCGCCGGTTCTTTGCCAGCAAGTAGTACCCTCAAATCATGCACGTACCCCTATCGCCGATCCGATGCCTCTACCGCGGGGTCGATCTCTACGGCAAAAAACTCGGAGTCGTCTGCGGCGCCGCCCGCTTCACCTACGCCGAATTCGGCGAGCGCTGCGAACGCCTCGCAGCCGGATTGCTGTCCGAAGGCGTAGCCCCCGGCGACCGCGTAGGCTATCTCAGCCTCAACACCCACCAGCTTCTCGAAGGCTACTTTGGCGTGCTGTTGGCCGGCGCCATCGTGATGCCGCTCAACGTGCGGCTGACGCCCTCTGAACTAACCACCATCCTCCATCACGCCAAACCGCGCGTCTTGATTTACGAGCCGGATTTCGCGCCTCTGGTGAAGCATCTGCGCACTGCGTGTCCCGCGGTGCATCGATTCGTCGAAACCGGCGATGCCTATGAGGAACTGCTCTCCCGCGGCCGCATCGCGCGGCCAGACCCAATGGCCGTCGATGAAACCGCCATCGCCGAGCTGTTCTACACCAGCGGATCCACCGGCACTCCCAAGGGCGTCATGCTATCGCACCGCACGCTCTACCTGCACGCGTTTTCCGTGGCCGCGATCTTCACCCATGAAGACAATAGCGTCGAGCTGCACACCATACCGCTGTTCCACGCCAATGGATGGGGCCGCGCCCACTCCTCCACCATGTACGGCATCAAGCAGGTGATGGTGCGCCGCTTCGACCCGGGGCACGTGCTCCAGCTCATTCAGGAGGAACGCGCCACGGGCATGTCGCTGGTGCCCACCATGGCTAACGCGTTGCTGAACTATCCCGACATCGGCAAGTTCGATCTCTCGAGTATGCGCGAAATCAATCTCGGCGGCGCGGCGTCTTCACCCGAGCTGGTCGCGCGCATGGAAAAGGTCTTCCCGTGTTCCGTGCAGGCCGGTTATGGCCTCACCGAAACCAGCCCGGTGGCCACCTCCGCACGCACCAAGAGCACCATAGTCTACGCCGATGACGAAGATCGCCTGCGCCATCTCGCCTACACCGGCTGGCCCGTTCCCGGCTGCGAAATCCGCGTGGTGGACGGCCACATGAACGACGTGCCGCGCGACATGCAAGCCATCGGCGAGATCGTAATCCGCGGCGATCTGGTGATGGATGGCTACTACCAGGAGCCCGAAGCCACCGCAGCCGTGATGTCCGGCGCATGGCTGCACACCGGCGACATGGCCGTGTGGGACGAAGAGACCTACATCAACATCGTCGACCGCCAGAAGGACATCATCATCAGCGGCGGCGAAAATATTTCTTCCATCGAAGTGGAGCGCGCCATCTTCGCGCACCCCGCGGTGCTCGAATGCGCGGTGGTCTCCGCGCCCGATACGCAATGGGGCGAAGTGCCCGCGGCCTACGTGGTGGTAAAGCCCGGCCAGCAGCTCACCGAGCGCGAGCTGTGCGACTTCCTGCAAGGCCGCATCGCCAAGTTCAAAATGCCGCGCCGCTTCGTATTTGGCGAGGAGCCGCTGCCTAAGACCGGCACCGGCAAAATCCTGAAGCGCGACCTGCGCGAAGTCTTCTGGCAAGGCAAGGATCTCCGCATCCAGGGATGATTTGTGGGACAGTCAATCCTGACAGCAGCCGGCTTTCAGGCGGCCCCTGGAGTTTCTACATTTCGGGGAGCGATCACCAATTGTGGGGCAGGCGCTTTCGCCTGGCGTGTCGAGTAGCTTGGCTATACGATCGAAGTGAAGCCAGTTGCCGCGAATGAGCGCACCAATTTGATGGCGCCCCGACGCGGACGTTTTCGAGAGTACGGCGGATTGTGAATCGGCCCACCGAGTTCGGCGCAGCCCAGACCGGCAACCCTGGCCGCGGAGGCTGCCCGGCGCCAAGCCGCCCGCTAGCTGCCAGCCCCTCTCCCCGCAAGTTAACCAAATCCCAAATCCTCGTGCCTTATAATACACGAAGGAGAAAAACCGTGAGAGTCGGAGTCTTTACGCCGCTGCTATCGCAACTGCCGTTGGAAAACGTGCTCGAGAAACTCAAGAGTCTCGACATACACACCGTGGAGCTGGGAACGGGCAATTACCCGGGCGATCCGCATTGCAAGCTGTCGATGCTGAAGAGCAAAACGGAATTGAACGAGTTCAAAAAGAAGCTCGACGATCACGGAGTCTCGATCAGCGCGCTGAGCTGCCACGGGAACGCGCTGCATCCCGACCGCGCGCGTGCCCGCCACGATGCGGACGTGAGCCGCCAGACGGTCCTGCTGGCGGAGAAGCTGGGCGTCCCGGTGGTGATCGATTTCAGCGGTTGTCCGGGCGATTCGCCCGGTTCGAAGTGGCCAAACTGGGTGACATGCCCCTGGCCGCCCGACTATCTCGAAATCCTGAAGTGGCAGTGGGAAAAAGTAGTGACGCCCTATTGGACAAAGCACGGCAAATTCGCGGCCGACCACGGCGTGAAGATCGCGATTGAGATGCATCCGGGCTTTGTCGTATACAGCCCCGAGACCATGCTCAAATTGCGCGAAATTGCCGGCCCTTCGGTGGGATGCAATTACGACCCGAGCCACATGTTCTGGCAAGCCATCGACCCCATCGCCGCCATCCGCGTGCTGGGCGATTCCATTTTCCACGTGCATGCGAAGGATACGCAGATCTACGAGCGCAATCTGCCGCTGACGGGCGTACTCGATACCAAGAGTTACACCGACGAGCGCAACCGCGCGTGGATCTTCCGCACCTGCGGATACGGCCACGGCGAGGGATGGTGGCGTGAGTTCGTTTCGACGCTGCGCATGTTCGGCTACGACTACGTACTGTCCATCGAGCACGAAGACAGCCTGATGTCGCCGGAGGAAGGTCTGACCAAGGCCGCGGCCTTCCTGAACGGCCTCGTGATCCGCCAAGCCCCCGCCGCCGCCTGGTGGGTCTAGGTTGGGTGGCGCGGGCCCATGGCCCGCGGTGGGCCGAGCCGCTCCAGGCGCTCGGCCCCTGTGCCAGATAACAAACGGTCAGCTCTTAGTGGAACGCCCCAAGCATGTAACAGATGAGGATAATCACTAATATGGTCCCCAACCCGATTCCCGCTCCGCCGCCGGCGCCCCAGCGGCTATGGCCGTAGTATCCTCCACCGCCGCCAAAAATCAACAACAAAATGATAATGAGTATCAGCACTGCCGTTCTTACCTTTCTTTGAATCTTGAGCCACGGCCGGGCAGGCGCGGATCGCCGCGCCTTGGCCCTGGGCCAGGCTTATCTATGCCTCAAGTACCTTTTCAATCTGGCCGACTTTCTTCTGAACCTTGCCGGCGACTTTTTCGCCTTGGCCCTCGGCCTCCAGGTTGGGGTTGTTCGTCACTTGTCCAGCTTTCTCTTTGACCTTGCCCTTCACTTCATGAAACGTGCCTTCGGCTTGATCTTTGCTGCTCGGCGTCATGCTTCCTCCTCGACGTATCCGGCCTGCAACGCAACCTCTTTGGGAAGCCCTTGGAGCCCGAACCTCGCTATGAACCATGCACCTTTAAGGCCACTGTGAATGATGGATTTAGGACGCAACCCCGGACCACGGGGCCTTGAATGAACAAATGCCGAGTGACCAAATGTGGTCAGAAATGCAGGTGCATAGCCAGGCGGCGCGCCCAGCGCCCGGTCAGCGCCACGCACTGCTTGGCACGCGACTCATGCGGAGATATCCTGAGTTATCCGGTCGTCGAGACACAGCGGCGCCGGCTGGCCAACGCGCCGGCGCCGCAACCAATCAGAACTCGATATTGGCCCTGATTTCAATCCGGCGGTACAACAAGCCATTGCCAAGGGTGGTAGTAGTTTCCGCGAAGGCCAGGCTCTGCGCGGCCAAGGTTCCCAAACCGAATGTCGGGTGATCGAATACATTGAGGAACTGAAACTATAAGCTGCCGCGTATGCCTTCGCGAATCGGTATCGCTTTGTTCAGCGAAATCCCTGGGTGGACACAATCAATCCGAAGCTGCTCTCTTTCAGCGTGAGCGCTGCGCCCGGAATCCCCGCTCCCGATGGATCGGTAACGGTAACGCCGACCGATCCGCCGGTGTCCAGTTGGCCCCACGCCGTCACGCTCAGCGCGCTCCATGCGCACATCGCAATCGCGAGACCCTTCACCCCTGTTAACCGCGCGCTCGCCGCGCGGCGCAGGCTCCCGTAGTGCATTTGCAAACCCCTTTTGCAGTCGATTGAATTTTCCGGCGGACTCCGGTTAACCGTTTCACGCCCGCGCAAGAATCCCCAATGGGTGGAGTGTAAGCGCTACCAACAATAATGTCAAGACCCATTTCTTGCGGAATTCCCCGTCCCTTCATGCCCTCCGTAAGTTAAACTCGGTTAACTGGCGCAGTGGCGCTACAATAGGGGGAATTGCCATGAATCTGGAACAGGTGGCGCGACGGGCGAAAGTTTCAACTGCAACAGTTTCCCGCGTGCTCAACAATGCAAGCGTAGTCAAAACTTCCACGCGCAGCCGGGTGATGAAGGCTATTGAGGAGCTAAAATATCACCCCAATCTGCACGCGCGGAGTCTCGCCGGCGGCAAGAGCAAAACCATCGGCGTGATCGTTTCCAACCTTGAGAACCCGTTCTTCTTCGATATCTACAAAACCATCGAGCACGACGCCCACGCCCGCGGCTACGAAGTGGTGATGGCGAATACCGACTACCACCCCGAGCAGCTTGTCGCCAGCGTGCGCCTGATGATCGGCCGCCGCGTCGCCGGTCTCGCCGCCGTCGTCTCCGAAGTGGATCCCTCACTCATCGAGGAACTGACCGAGAGCCGCATTCCGGTAGTGTTCTACGATGTCGGCGCCCCGCGCAAGAACATCACCAACATTCGCGTCAACTACGTCCGCGGCATTGAGAAAGTAATCAACTATCTGCACAGCCTGGGACACCGCCGGCTCGGCTTCATCGGGCATCATGCGGTGCTGGGCCCGATCAACGAACGGATGCGGGCGGTGCTCGACGCGGTGGGCCGCATTCCCTCCCTCGAAGTGCGCACCGCCGCCGACGCGGATACGCTGGAAGGCGGGCGCCAGGCGACGCGCGCGCTGCTCTCCACCGGCTACGACCCCACCGCCATCATCTGCGTCAACGACATCACCGCCGTTGGCGCATTGCAGGAATTGCGCGACCGCGGACTGCGCGTGCCGCAAGACGTATCGGTGACCGGCTTCGACAACGTGAAGCTTTCCGAGTTCTGCTGTCCCACGCTGACCACGGTTCACATTCCGCGCGAGCACATAGGGCACATCATCTGCGATGTGCTGATTCCGCCTCATGGAAGGGCCGCGGTGACCGGGCCTGAGGTGATCATCGAGCCCGAGTTCGTCTTGCGCGACTCCACCGGCCCGGTATCCGCGGCGCGAACGACCCGCTCCTAATGCTTTGTGGGGCAGCCAATCCTGGCTGCAGCCGGCTTTCAGCCGGCTCTCTTCGCCTGCGCACCCGCTGGTTTGCTCATGGGAACGCGCTTCGAATCGGAGGCGTTAAGCGAGCGTTCGACTAACCTCGGCGGATCTCAGGGGCCCTCACACCAGAGACACCAGCGCAGCGAATACACCGCCAGCGCCTATTCGTAGTCCAAGTTCTTCCCGCCCGCGACCAAACCGTGGCGCACGCACTCCTTGCGTGCAGCGTTCACACTCGTGGGAACGTGTGCCGCATTGCAGGCGTTAACTCACAGCATTAGCCGCTCAATCCGAAGAACCTGCCGCGCTCTTATGCGCTTCGGCGCCGTGCATCCGCACCGCTTCGCACGCAGCCTCGATCCGCGCTTGCGCAGCTTCCCATGTCGGCGTTGCGGCAGTCGACATTCTCGTGGTAGCTGCGCCATACTCGGCCCACAGTTGCACACATGTTTCGCAATCCAGGTAGACGTCCATTCCCAAAGTTCCTAACTGTGCCGTTCCATTGTCCAATGGAGTGCGGCTCCTTTTGCGGCCCCCATTCCCCGTGCCCTCGCACTTCTGGAGCGCAGATTCTGCGGCGGCGCGCACGCTAAGCCCGGCAACGTCTAACCGAGGGGCCGTGCGCGCTTCGCGAAGGCTTGGAGTTGAGGCCGATCTCATTCAATTGTCATCATAATGCGCATCATAAGGCGATAGATACAAGCATTGATGGGGATGTGCGGGGCGCGGAGTGCGCGAGCGTACGATGGCTACGCGGCCTATGGAGTGAAAAACCCAAAACCAGCCTGGACCGAACCGGGCGCGCTCAAAACCTCTCCGCGCGGGCGTCGCTGAGACGGCGCGCTTCTACCGATTCAGCACCCAGGCGAGCAATCCTCCCTCACTCTACCGTTTCTGTGAACGTGAGAAGGCGGTTGCCGGGCTTGGCAGCGTCGTGTATGTTAACAGTGTAACATCCAGCACCCTATTATTCACCTTTATTTGTATTTGTCAAGCCGGGACTTGTATTATGACAATGCGTCGCGATTTATTTTACGCTTCTGTCCTTCTTTCGTAATTTATCGCACCGGGACCAACATCTTCAATTTGAGCCCATAAACAAGATGTAGTAACGAACCCAATCCGAACCCGGCGCCCCATATTAGAAGCGCCGCCAGCCAGATTCTAAATTCTGCACAACGGCGAGTTGCGATGGACCTCTGATGGACCTCTATAGATTAATTCAAGACCTGAACGCCGAAAAGGCAAAGTTGGAGCGGGTGATCGCATCGCTCGAGGAGCTGCAGCGCGCCGCTGGCGGCGAAATTCCGCCCACGCCGGAAAGCGGCAAGCGCCGCGGACGCAAGGCCCTAACCCCCGAGGAGAGGCAGGAGGTTTCGGAACGGATGAAGAAGTATTGGGCCAGCCGCCGACGAGAAGGGTAGGCCCATGGCCTGCCTTGTTTCCGAGCCGCTGTTAGCGCCCGGTCCGGCGAGGGAACGCAAGCCGCGACGCGATTCGCGTTTGCAGCTATGTCGCCATTCTCGAGGCCGTTCCCCTAACCGCCCAACCTAAGAAACCAACTGCCGCCCCGAATGCGCCAACGCCTCCTGTATGCTCGCAACCAATCTCGCCGCCGTATAAGGCTTTTGAATGAACCCGGCGACCGCATCTCTGCCCAGTTCCTCACGCGCCGCCATCTCGCTATATCCGCTCGACATCACGATGGGCACGCGCGGCTGCATCTCGCGGATCAACCGGAAAGCCTCGTCTCCGCCCATTACCGGCATCGTCATGTCGAGCAGCACTGCCCCGATCTTAGCCGCGTTTTGCCGGAATATCTCAACCGCTTCCCGCCCATCCTTGGCGGCCAGCACCGTATATCCGGAATTCTCCAGAATCACCCCTGCCATTTCCCTCAGTGCGGGCTCGTCGTCCACAACCAGGATGGCCCCGGCGCCCTGCGCAGCCATCGGCAATGGCTTGTCTGCCGCTATCCGAACCTCGGCTGGCCGTTCCGCTACCTCCGCCGGGAATGTGACCTTAAAGGTCGTACCTTCGCCAGGAGCGCTGTCCACTTGCATCGTTCCCTTGTGCCCGCGCACAATCCCCGACACGGCGGACAGGCCCAATCCCCGCCCCGTGAATTTCGTGCTGAAAAACGGGTCGAACATCTTGGCCTTGGTAGTCTCGCTCATACCCGATCCCGAGTCTTTAACCTGCATGAAGATATCCGCTCCCGAATCCGCCACGCCCGTCGAAACCCGCACCGTTCCCCCTTCCGCGCCAATGGATTCGGCGCCGTTGATAATCAGGTTCATCACGATCTGGCGGATCTGACTGGCATCGGCTTCCATCCAGGGCAATCCCGGCGTGAGCGCAAGATCCAGCTTGACGGTTTTTGGAATGCTGGCGGCAATCAATGGCAGCATCTCAAATATCAGCGCGGAAAGATCGAAACGCGTGACAACGAATTTGCCCTTGCCGGCATAGGCTAGCAATTGGGCGACTAACTCAGCCGCCCGCACACTCGATCGCTCGGCTATTTCCAACATCCGGTACGAAGGGTGGTCCACGGGCAAACTGGTCTTGACAAAACTCAAGCCCCCCAGGATGCCGGTCAGCAGGTTATTGAAGTCGTGAGCGATACCGCCCGCTAAAACTCCTATCCCTTCCAGTTTCTGTGCCTGCTGCTGATCCTGCTCGGTCCGGCGAAGCTCGGTAACATCGTGAACCAGCCCACCATACTCGCGGGCGCCGTCCCTTCCCATCGAAGCCATCACGCCGGCGCCAAAGAAGCGCGTGCCGTCTTTACGGACCCGCCATCCTTCGAATTCAACCGAGCCCGACCGGTCGGCCTCAACCGTGGCTTCCTGCATCGCCTCGCGATTAGGAGTTCCCGTGACAAGCAGAGACGAAGAGTCCTGACCGATGACTTCGGCTTCCGTATAGCCGAACAGGCGCTCGGCGCCGCGATTCCAGCTTGTCACTCGGCCGCCAGGATCCACCGTGTAGAGCGCGTAGTCCTTGACGCCATCGAGGAACAAGCGGTACCGCTCGTTGGTTTGAGCCAGCTTGATATGCAGGATAGCCGCATAGCGCTCCCCCAAAACAGCTTGACCCAGCGACATCAGCAACTCACCGTATAACTGCAGGGTGGCCCGCGTGACGGGAACCTGTTGGATCGCCTCTTGCCATAACCGGGCGCGGGAAATCCCCGAGTCTCTGGCCACTCGCTCAAGCCGCAGTGGTTCGGGATAGCGGGTAAAGACCTGGCCGGCAATCAGAGCTCCCAACTGCCGGCCGCCCAACGAAAGCGGCACCGCTGTATGGGCCAATCCCGCCTGGTCCTCCCCAATCACTGGCTTTCCCGTTCTTAGAGCGTCCGCTACCGCGCTGCAAAATGCCGGCGGCGCCAGACAAAAGGGACACTCGCCATCGGCCCGCGGCGCTGCCCCGCATACCAAACGCCAAACCGGCTGCGCATTGTGACATTGCCCCAACAGGCGGCCCTCTGTATCGGTCAGAGCGACAGCCAGTTTCATGGTGACGGCAAACGTCTCCAGAACTTTGCTCCAGCCGGCTGGTTCCAGCAACTGGTGGCGCGACTCATCAGAAAGATCCAGTTGGCGGAATTCCTCTTCGCCAAGATTGGCCGGTTCGGCGACCGGCTCGGCAACCGGCAGATTGGGATCGGCCGCTTCTTTGCGCGCGATCACCTTGAATCCGTGGCGGAAGCCAGGCGGCTCGGGGCCCGGCTCAAGATGCTGTTATAGCTGGCAAGCGGCAGCGCCTTGGCGACAGTCTCGTCGAAGGGCAGAAGCGTGATTCCACCTTGCCCGATTACATATTCGCGGCTATCGAATTGGTGCGGGCAGCCGCGTGCTTTCACCACCGTCAGGCAGCGGCGCAGCGAGCTCTTGATTTCTACCAGGCTTAACAGAATGATATTGTCCACAATCGAGCTCACCGGGAAATCCGGCATAAAAGTCGAGAGGCCGAGAAACTCGGGATTCTCATAGCTGAAAAAGGTAGTCATCAGCCGATGCTTGCTATAGGCCACCATGGCATGAAAAAAATCGCGGTAGACAGCCTGGTCCTGCAGCGCGGTGCTATAACTCGTCATTCCATCGATCACCATGCGTTGAATGTCGTATTTCTCGATGGTTTGGACGATCTTTGCGAAATGGAGATCGATATTCAATTCCTGAGGGCTATCGAACAGCACATGGATCGTGCCCTCGTCGATCTGCACTTGCAGATCGAGGCCAAGGGTTTCGGCATTGCGCACGATCTGCGCCGGGTGCTCATCGAGCGAGATCAGCAGTCCCCGCTTATTCTGCTTCATCGCTCCCTCGCGCAGAATCTGCGTGCCCAGTACCGTCTTTCCCACTCCCGAAAGCCCCACCACCATGGTGGTCGATCCATCGAAAATGCCCCCGCCGAGCAAAGCATCCAAAGCATCCACCCCGATCACCGAGCGCTTAGCCATGGATGTCGGCTGATCCATACTGAAGGGAAGAGGCGCCTGAACCCGGCGAAACACTTCCAGGCCCTTGCCATTCACAATGCTCAGGGTGTGCTCTCCAGGGTCGTAATCCTGACCCCGGCTCTTGACGATCTCAATACTGCGATGGATGCGCCGGTTGTATAACGATCGCCTCACCCGGATCACCGTATCCACCAGGAACTCCGCGGCTTCCGAAGTCGCCTGCGGCTCGGCGCAATCTCCAAGTTCATGCGACAGCATAG
>JBEKNN010000203.1:0-17315 GCA_049522755.1 Bryobacteraceae bacterium
CAAATGCCCGTGAGTGCGCCAGTGTCTCCATCGACGCGCAGAATGGTCGTGGTAATATCCGCGCCGTTTTGCTTCACGACCAACCGCCAGGCCTTTTCGCCCTTCGCCGACTCATGCGGAATCTCCCAGACGCCGTCAATCGAAGGCACATTCGCCAAGGCCGCGGCCGCCGGAGCGACGTAGCGTTTCGCATGGAACGGACTCCCACCGCGAGGCGCCTCCTCCGCGGCGGCGGGCTGGCCTGCGCCGGATTGCCGATTGGCGCCGCTGCGGCGGCTGACGACAATCAGGCCGTCCAATTCCCCATCCTTCACCGTCGCATCGATCGAGGTCAGATAGTGCTCGAAGTTCAGTTCCACCTTGCCATCGTGGACGCTTGCACTGGTGGTGGTTTCCGTATCCTCGCCGTTGTAGAGCGTGCCCGTGACAATCGCTCCCTCGCCGGAAATATCGAGGCGGAATGGGATGGTGACGCCGCCCTCCACTACCGTTGCGGCCCAGCGGCCGTTCAGATTTTCGGCGGCAGCGGGTTGGGCCGATATCGCGATTCCCAAAGCGACCGCGGCAACCGCGCCCACGCTTCTGAAAAAGGTTCTCATGCTGTTAGTTTCCTTTCTGTATTGGTAATGCCTGCGTTGATAGTGATCCGGGCCGCACGCGATCCGGACGATTCTCCCCTTATTGAGTCTGTTGGACGAACTCCTTCCAACCTTCGGGCAGGCCTGGCTTGGTGGCCACCAGAATCTCGAGGATGGCCCGCCGATCCTCCGATGAGAGCGACGCGAAATCGGGGCCTTGCTCGCGGCCGCTCAGGATTTCAAACAAACGGCGATACACATAATCCTTGGCCGGTTGAGGGATGGCGTCGAACGCCTCCGAGTAGATCAAGTAGCTGCACGGGTACTTGAAAATCCGCCGGCGCAGGTCGAAATCCCGCAGGGAACGCCCGCGGTCGTCCCGTGGACCGCGCGCCGCGAATTCCTCCGCGAAGCCGGATGTTCCCGCGACCGGTTCACCCAAGGGCGCTTCGTTGGTGAAAAGCAAATACCGCACCAACTGTTCCGCGGGGCGCTCGAATTGCTTCCGGGCAACATCTGAAATGGCGCTCTGATTCGTGACGGCGCCCGCCACGGAAGCCGCGACGGGCGCGACAACAAGTTCCGCGCTGCGGTTCGCCCTGTTCCGAGATCCACCACCATATAGCGCCAACCTCGTCTGGTAGTTGGTCAGTGTGATCAGGTTGTGCATCTGCGTCTGGTGGGCCAGCACCAGGTGCGCCACAATGTCGCTATAGCCCGTCAAATAGTCTTTAGCGTCCACCAGGCCCTTAACGTCAGGCAGATTGGCGCGGGTGGTAGTGTCCAGTTGATCGGGGCCAGCGCCGTCGGGCCGGACCAAATTTCCCAGGTGGGTCTGCTTGCCAAGCGATCCCGTGACATACCACCCTCCCCACCGGTCCTTCAGAGGGCTTTCCTGGCCGGTGATGAAAGCGGGCGTTCCCGGCGCTTGAGTTCCGGAGCGGGTAGTGAATATAGACCGCAGCAGGACGCCCGGCACGCCGCGCGTGGAGGCCGCAGCCACATGGCACTGCACGCAATCGAGCGCCGCGCGTTCGAACCTGGGGTGCTCCGCCGGTTGGTCGTTCAGTATATAGAAGATCGCACCCTGCATGGGGTCGAACGAAATGAACTCGAGAGACGCTCCGCCATGTACCCGGCCGGCGTAGATGTCGTCGTTGAAATAGAGGGCGCGCGGCCTTTCCGGCGAGATCTTGGGGAATTGAAAGCTGGTCTTGGAAAACACCAGCGTCTGCGAGCTGACGGGGATGTGCAGCGCGCGCAGAACCGCTCTGAAATAGCCGAACCCCGCCTCATACTCCAGACGCGCTTCTCCGCGGTCGAGCTTCTTTTGCAGCCGCGCGATGGGGTCATCCAGATTCTCGGAGCGGTAGTTGATGGGCGCCTCGGCGAACGGCAGGTACCCCTGGTCCTTCACTACCTGGCCGCCCACCGGCAGAGCCAGCTCGCCGGACAGCAGCAAGCCAACGAATGCGGCGGCGAAAAGGACCCGGGCTCGGCTCATGCATACTCCTGCAACGCAAAGCTTAGAAGCCGCAAGCGGGGCGACGCTAAGACCGTACGAGCTGCGCAGGCGGTTGCCTTGCGAATCCTAGTAGGCAACCCACAATTCCGGAAGCCTATCGAAAATACAGCCTCGCCGGTGTTTCTCTATAATGTCGATCAAGTATAGTATGATTGGCAAAATCCTGTCAAGCAGGTCAATCGGGTCGGTGCCTTCGAATCCGAGATTGCGTCATCGGCTTTCTTCAGATCCCGCCTCGCGATGAGCACCCTTGCTTAGACGGACACCCTGAATGCACATCACTACTCGACACACCAGGCGAAAGCGCCTGCCCACAATTGGCCCGATCGCTCCCGAAATGTGGAAACTCCAGTCGCCACATGCCGGCGCCAATCGGTTGGCATATTGGTTGGCGCCCTCCACCGCCCGGAGGTCCGCGGAGCAATTGCTGGCCCTACTTGTTGATGTCCTCTTTGTTCTCCAGCCGCTTAATCAGCGGATCGAGCGCTTTCACCTGTTGGTCGGAATTGCCAGGCACGGCCCGCGCGGCCTTGACTTCCTTCGCCGCACCGTCGAAATCGCCCGCCGCCGAATAGAGCCGGCCTTGCGCCATGTGTCCGGCGAGCCCATCGGGCGAGCGCTTGACGACGATCCGGAAAACCGCCATGGCCTCGTCCTGTTTTTTTTCCTGAACCTGGAGCCGCCGCGCGAATTGGTAAAGCTGCAGCGGGTTGCCGATTTCGAGCGCCCGCGCGTGCGCTTCGGCCGCGGCCGGCGCGCGATTCAACGCCTCCAGCAGGCGCGATTTCGTCATCTCATTTTCGAACCGGTCTTCGGACTGAATCGATTGATCGGCCCACTTCAAGCCTTGTTCGAGATCGACCTTGTTTTGCAGGCTGTAATCGGCCGCTTCCTCGAAGCCTTCCCACGAGTATTGAACGCCGCCGCGAAGCTGGCTGCGCAAATCGGCGACCACCGATTGCTTTGTGTCCGCCGCGATGCGGAACGGGACGGCCAGCTTCTCCCACCGCAGTGTGGCCACCGCCGAATCCGCCTTCAGGTCGTCGAAATCGTAGGCCAGCGCTTCGTGGAACTCGGCCGGTTGCGGTTTCACAGTCACGCGCAACGCGTCTTCTTTCTGGTCGTAGGCGAAGCTGCCCCAATCCCCGGCGGCTTTGGAGAAGATCACGGTCCACTCATCGGGTCCGGGAATCATGTGCAGACCGTAGATGCCCTTGGCCAGCGCACGCCCCTCCACCGATACCGCGCCGCTGAACTGAATGGTGGTGTTTTCGTTCGCCCCCGCGCGCCAGACCTGGCCGTAGGGCACTAATCCGCCCCAAATCTTGCGGCCCTTCACCAGCGGGCGGTGATAGGCGATGGTAATGTCGGTGAGACCGATGCGCTGCATGGCGGCGGCGCGCTGGCTTTCTTCCGGCAGGTTTAAAAACGTTTGCGCCGGCAGCGAAATTCCCGCGGCGAGAGCGATACAGATCCCCGGATAACGGCAAATACGCACTCGACTACCCCCTGTGTCCGAATGGACGTAGGAGGCGTCAATTCGTTAGATGTTGTGCAGCTGCGCTTGGCTGCCCGGCCTACGGCTGCTGCCTCGATCTCACCAGCCGCGACCTGCCCGTCGACTTGCGGTTGTTCTTCAGCAGCCACTCCTGCGCGTTCAGCGGCTTCTTGCCATCGGCCGGTTTTCTCCGCACATAGGCGCCGCTCGCCAGCATCTGCCGCGATTTCGCCGTGTCGGCGAAGTATACGCCCAGCACGTCGTCGCAGATGTGCCGCACAATTTTGGGGTCTTCGATCGGAGCCAGCACCTCAACCCGGTGATCGATGTTCCGCGTCATCAGATCGGCGCTGCCCACATACACTTCATCCACTCCATTGTTGTGGAAGCAATAGACGCGGCTATGTTCCAGAAAGCGGCCCACTACGCTGTAGACCTCGATGTTATCGCTGACTCCCGGCAGGCCCGGACGCAGGCAGCAAATGCCGCGCACCAGTAACTGGATCTTGACGCCCGCCCGCGACGCGCGATAGAGCGACTGGATCATCGCCGGGTCCACCAATGCGTTCATCTTGAAAATCAGGCGCGCTTTACGGCCCGCTTTGGCGTGCTTGATTTCGCGCTCGATCAGCGCTTCCATCCGACGCCGCAGGTTGACCGGCGATACCAGCAGCTTCTTGTAATCCGACTTATACGAATACCCGGTCAGGTAATTGAACAAGTTACTCACGTCGTCGGCGATATCGTCGTCCGCCGTGAACAAACCCATGTCGGTGTATAAGTGCGCCGTGACCGCGTTGTAATTGCCGGTGGAAAGATGTACGTAGCGCGCAATACGGTCCTGCTCGCGCCGCACCACCAGCGCCACCTTGCTATGGATCTTCAGCCCGATCAATCCGTACACCACGTGTACGCCCGCGCGTTCCAGCGCTTTCGCCCACTCGATGTTGCTCTCTTCGTCGAACCGCGCCTTCAGTTCCACCAGCGCCGCCACCTGCTTGTCTTCCTCAATGGCCTCCAGCAGGGTCTCGACTATGGGCGAATTCCGTCCCACTCGGTAGAGACAGATCTTGATCGCCAGCGCGCCCGCATCGCGCGCCGACTTACGCAGAAACTCCACTACCGGCTGGAACGAATCGAACG
This sequence comes from Bryobacteraceae bacterium, assembly GCA_049522755.1. Classification (GTDB taxonomy): domain Bacteria; phylum Acidobacteriota; class Terriglobia; order Bryobacterales; family Bryobacteraceae; genus PALSA-243. The sequence continues at coordinate 4,745 of JBEKNN010000203.1, forward strand.
GATGATGCAGAAAAACGTCGCCGCGCCGGATTACCCCGAACATATCGTCTTCCTCGGCCGTCTCCGCGAACTCCGCCGGCACCGCGGAAGTGAAGGGCGTGTACTTCAAATCCGGACGCTCGAGACTGTACAGGCTGAACAGCCGTTTGAGCGAGAGCGGCCGCGGATGCCGGTAAACGTCCGCCGCCCCAATCTCCAGATTGTTCATCAGAATATCAAGCATCGAACCCGGCATATCCGGCGTCACCACCAGCCGGATCACGCTGCCGAACCGCCGCTGCTTCACGCCTTCCTCGATCGATTCCAGCAGATCCTCGGCTTCCAGTTCCTTGATTGCCAGATCCGCATCGCGCGTAACATGGAACGGGTGCGCCTGCAGGATCTCCATTCCCGGAAATAGCGCCGGCAGATTCGCGGCGATCACCTGCTCGAGCCACACCAGGTCGGTGCGCTTGGCAGGCGATTCGCGCTTGCCCTTGGCCTTGGGCGCGGCGTTCAGAGAGACCAGTTGCGGCAGCGAATCGGGCACTTTGAGACGCGCAAACCGCTCTTGCCCGGACCGGTCGCGGATGGTTACCGCCAGGTTCAGACTGAGATTCGAGATATGTGGAAACGGCCGGCCAGGGTCGAACGCCAGCGGCGTCAGAACCGGGAAAATAGTCTCTTCAAAATACTTGGCCACCCGCTTCAGTTGGGCTTCATTCAGCTCCGCGTAGTCGTAGAGGTGGATATCCTGCTCGCTGAGGGCCGGCATCAACTGGTCGAGACACTTGCGCGCCTCGTTCAGCAGCTTCTTCACTTCGCGGCGGATGGCGATCAACTGCGCGCGCGGGCTCATGCGGTCCGGCCCCACGTCCATGGCGCCCGCTTCCATCTGCGCCGCCAGGCCGGCCACGCGGACCATGAAAAACTCGTCCAGATTCGACCCGAGAATGGACAGAAACTTCACGCGCTCGAGCAGCGGATTGCGATCGTCCTCCGCCTCTTCCAGAACCCGGTGCTGGAACGCGAGAAGACTCAGCTCGCGATTGATGTAAAGGTCCGGATCGTCGAAATCGGCTTCGGCGGTAACATGCTTTTCCGGGGCTTCCGCCAAAGCCCGAGCCGCCGCGGCGTTTTCGCCCGATTCCTTCTTCGCCATTTCTTCCATATAAAGGATAGCCGATGTAGCCACTTGCTAATCTGACACCCGTCCGTTAACAGACGATGACAAAATTGGGTAACAGAGCATAACGGCCCCATAACGGCTCGATCCGGCTATTTTCCGGCGATCGCTTGAGATAAGATGGCGGAGGGCGCGCATGAAACTGGGAAGCCTTTTGGGCATCGCCACGGTTGCGGGTCTTGCTCTTTCGGTTTACGCGCAACAATGTCAACCGCCCCGAGAGATGCGGGCCGCGGTTGAAAATATGAACTTTGCCGCAGGCGCTCCGGGCGCCCCGCCACCGGTTTGGTATCTTGGTCCGGAATGGTTCATGCCGCCGCACACGCCGGTATATGAAGCGCAAGTGGCTTCAGGCGCAGCGTGCAATCGCGGCAGCCAATGCGCGACAGTGCATTCGATTCGCGACGGCCGCTCTATCCCACTTGCTTTCCTGTACCAGGTTGTCGATGCGGCGCAATACCGTGGCCAGAGTCTGACTTTCCGCGCGGCCGTCCGCGTGGACGATACGCTGGGAAGCTTGGCCCGGCTGCTGGTTCGCGTCCACCGGAACGATTGCAGCACCAGCTTCCGCGATGACATGGGGAACCATCCAATCACTGCGGGCGCATGGGCCTCCTACGAAATCCAGGCTCCCATCGCTTGGGATGCGCGGGATATTGAATTCGGCATGCAGCTGATTGGCAAGGGCGCTGCCTGGATCGACAACATCTCAATGGATTCCGCCGCCATTGGGAAATAGGCCGCATTCATCCTGCCAACCCTTTGGATGGCGAGACTTTGTACTCCAATATTCATGCCACTGTAACAACACTTGTGTAGACTCACAGTCCGAGGTGAATTTATGGCCGCCGCCGCCGCGCCTGCCAGAGCCGTACACGAAAAACTCAACAAGCGTCCCGGAAAAATCGGGATGCTCATCTTCGCAATAGCCCTCGTCGTAGGATTCACCTATGTCGGTTCCCAATTGGTGGGCGATCTCTCCGCGGTCCACAACGCCTCTATCTATCCCTTCGTATTGCTGGGGGTCGCGCTGTTCGTCGCGCTGGGCTTCGAGTTCGTCAACGGCTTTCACGATACGGCCAACGCCGTCGCCACGGTTATCTACACGCACTCGCTCGATCCCCACATCGCCGTGGTCTGGTCGGGCGTTTGGAATTTCATCGGAGTTCTCACTTCCAGCGGCTTGGTGGCGTTCAGCATCATTACGCTGCTGCCGGTGGAGCTGATTCTGCAAGTGGGCTCCGGCGCCGGCTTCTCCATGGTCTTCGCGCTCTTAACTGCGGCCATCATCTGGAACCTGGGCACGTGGTACCTGGGTTTGCCGTCATCCAGCACGCACACCATGGTCGGCTCCATCATCGGCGTTGGCATCGCCAACCAGCTGATGCACGTCGGCAGCGGCACCAGCGGCGTCGATTGGGCCCAGGCGGCGGGCGTTGGGCGCATCCTGCTTGTCTCGCCGATCGTCGGGTTCGTCTGCGCCGGGCTGCTGCTCATAGTGATGCGCACGTTCATCAAGAATCGCGAGCTCTACGAAGCGCCCGTAGGCGAGGCGCCGCCTCCGTTCTGGATCCGCTGCCTGCTGATCCTCACCTGCACGGGCGTCAGCTTTTCGCACGGTTCCAACGATGGCCAGAAGGGCATGGGATTGATCATGCTCATTCTCATCGGTACCGTGCCCACGGCCTACGCGCTCAACCATGCCGTCACCAGCTCACAGACCGCGGACTACGTCGCCGTGTCGCGCCAGACCAGCGACGTCCTGCAGAAATACGTTTCCACGCCGGCCGTCGCAGGCGACGCTCGCGCCGCCATCACCGATTACATCCGGACTCGCGAGTTCACTCCGGCCGCGATGGTCGGCATCCAGCGGATCGTCAACGATCTGGCTAACGAGGCTGAAACTTACCGCCTGTTGAAGGCCGTCCCGCCGAAGGACATTCCCAACTTCCGCAACAATATGTACCTGGTGAGCGAGGGTCTGCGGCTGATGAAGAAGTACAATAATCCGCCTATAGCCGCCGCCGATTGGGTAGTGCTCGACAATTACAAGAAGCACATCGACAACATCACCAAGTTCATCCCGCCTTGGGTCAAGGTGGCCGTCGCCCTCGCTCTCGGGCTCGGAACCATGATCGGCTGGAAGCGCATCGTGGTCACCGTCGGCGAAAAAATCGGCAAGACGCATTTGACCTACGCGCAAGGCGCGGCTGCCGAAATCACGGCCATGGTAACCATCTGGGCCGGCGACAATTTGGGCATGCCAGTCAGCACCACCCATGTTCTTTCCTCGGGCGTGGCCGGTACCATGGCGGCCAACCATTCCGGGATCCAGTGGAGCACGGTGCGCAATCTGGCGATGGCCTGGGTGCTCACGCTGCCGGCTTCCATCATTCTCGCGGCCAGCCTGTTCTGGCTTTTTAACCTCATCGGATGATATTGTGGGGCAGGGTTGTGAACCCAATGTCACTTACTTTGCCCACAATCGGATGGTCGGCATTAATTGTGGGGCGGACCCCCTGGTCGGCCTCTCAGGCATCACATCAGGGCGATTCGGCTGGCCGAAGAGCGGGTCCAGGGGGACCCGCGCGGACCGGGGGGGGCCGCCCCACAGCCTTGCGCAAAATGCTAGCTTCCCCGCAAAGTAAGTGACATCAGGTTCTCAACCTACCCCACAGGAGCGCACATCGACGAAGCGGCCATCATCGAAGCCAGGCAGGTCGAAAAGATCTATGGGCAGCCCGGCGAACCGCGCATCCAGGTGATCGCGCCCACCGATCTCGCCGTTTATCCCGGCGAGATCCTCGCGCTGCTGGGTCCGTCCGGATCGGGCAAATCCACCCTGCTGCGCATTCTCACCGGCCTCTCGAAGCCCTCCGCCGGCCAGGTGTTGTGGCACGGAGAGCCGCTCGCTGGGACGTGCCCTAACGTCTCCATCGTGTTTCAAAGCTTTGCGCTTTTCCCCTGGCTGACCGTCCTCGATAACGTCCAGGCGCCGCTCAGAGCCATCGGAACGCCGCCGCACGAGCGCATGAAGCGCAGCCTCCGCACCATCGATTCAGTCGGCCTCGATGGCTTTGAAACCGCTTTCCCCAAGGAGCTTTCCGGCGGCATGAAGCAGCGCGTCGGTTTCGCCCGCGCGCTGGTGGTAGAGCCCGAAGTGCTCTTCATGGACGAGCCGTTCTCCGCGCTCGACGTGCTCACGGCCGAGAACCTGCGCGCCGAGCTTCTGGAGCTGTGGGAGGGCAAGAAAATGCCCACCCGCGCAGTCTTCATCGTCACTCACAACATCGAAGAAGCCGTCTCGCTGGCAGACCGCGTGGTTGTGCTGGGCAAAAACCCCGGCCGCATCCGCACCGATTTCCGGGTCGGCATTCCGCGCCCGCGCGACCGCAAGAACCCGCGCTTCCTTGAGATTGTCGATTACATCTATCGCGTGCTCACGCAGCCGGATGCGCCGCCCGCCCCCGAACCTGGGCAACCCGCGGCCGCTTCCGGGCAGACCGCCAAACAGGCGTATCCCATGCTGCCGCACGCGCGTCCCGGCGGCGTCGCCGGTCTGGTGGAGCTACTGCTCGACCGCAACGGGCGCGACGATATCTACCATCTTGCCGAAGAGCTCTCATTCGAGATCGACGATCTGCTGCCGATCGTGGAATCCGCCTCCCTGTTGGGATACATCACTGTCAAAGAAGGCGATGCCGAACTGACTCCCGAGGGCCGCGCCTTTGCCGAGGCCGATATTCTGCACCGCAAGGAGCTCTTCCGCACCTCCGCCGCCGAACGTATCCCGCTCATCCGCCAGATTGTGCGCTCGCTGGAATCGAAGAGCGACCACTCCATGCCGGACGAGTTCTTCCGCGACATGCTGGAAGAGCATTTCAGCGAGGAAGAGACCGGCCGCCAGCTGGAAACCGCCGTCAACTGGGGCCGCTACGCCGAGCTCTTCGACCGCGACGCCGCCAGCGGCCGCTTCTATATTTCCGAAGAAGGCCATAATCACTGATGACCCTGCCCGTGCTTTCGCGATCGGCCATTCGCGAACAGAGTTGGTCCGCGCTGGTCGATCTGCTGGTCTTTTCGATCGTCTTGGCCGCCATCTTCGGCATGCTCACGGTGGGCCGGTATTGGCTGGGCGCCGTCACGCCCGCGGCTCAAATTTCGCACTCGCCCAGCGCGCTGCCCAAGTATGCGTTCTACTCGCTGGTGCGCATGACGGTGGCGTATTTTCTGAGCCTCGCCTTCGCGGTGGGCTATGGCTATATCGCCGCATATACGCCGCGCGTGGAAGCCGTGATGGTCGCCGCGCTCGATATCCTGCAATCCATTCCCGTGCTCAGCTTTCTGCCGGGCGTGATGCTGGCCATGGCGGCGCTCTTTCCCTCGCGCCAGTTGGGGCTGGAATTGGGCTCCATCGTGCTCATTTTCACCGGTCAAGTCTGGAACATGGCGTTCAGCTTTTACTCGTCGCTGAAATCGATTCCGCGCGAGCTGCGCGAAGCCGCTGATATCTATCGATTCGACCCCTGGCAGCGCTTCATCGAGCTGGAATTGCCTTACGCCACTATCGGACTGGTGTGGAACTCCATCGTCTCCGTGGCCAGCGGCTGGTTCTTCCTGATGGCCTGCGAAATGTTCGTTCTGCGTAACCACGATTTCCGCCTGCCGGGCCTTGGATCCTACCTCCAGACCGCCGCTTCCAACGACGATACCGCCGCCATTATCTGGGGACTCGCCGCCATGATCGCCGTCATCGCGCTGATCGATCAGATCGTCTGGCGGCCGCTGATTGCCTGGTCCGACCGCTTCAAGTTCGAGCAGGTGGAAAGCTCCGCCAAGGTGAGGTCGCCCATTCTGCACCTGCTGCTCAGTTCGCGCGCGTTCCATTGGGTTAGCGCGCACGCGGTGCAACCGGCGTGGAATCGGCTCACCGCCCATGCCGCCGGACTTACTCCGGGGCCGCTGAAGCCGCCGCGCCCGCCTTCCAAAACCGCGGCGTGGATGGTTCCCGCCGCGGGCGTGGCCCTGTTTCTGCTCGCCGCCTACGCGCTCTTCAATGCCGCACTGGCGTTGAAAGGCGTCACGCTTGCAGAGTTGCTCTCCACCATTACCGCGGCTGGCGCGACGTTTGTGCGCGTCATCGTAGCGTTGTTGATTGCGTCGCTTTGGACCATTCCCACCGGCGTCGCCATCGGCTTCAACCGCAAACTGGCGCGCATTGCGCAGCCGCTGGCGCAAATCGCCGCGTCCGTGCCGGCGACCGCATTATTCCCGGTGGTGCTGCTTCTGCTGGTGCGGATAGGCGGCGGATTGAGCGTTGGCGCAGTAGTGTTGATGCTGCTCGGCACGCAGTGGTACATCCTGTTCAACGTGATCGCCGGCGCCATGGCGATTCCCACGGAGCTGCGCGAGGCCGCATCGGTGTTCCGCTTCAACCGGCGGCAGCGATGGACCACTGTCATCCTCCCCGGTATTTTCCCCTACCTGGTGACAGGTCTGGTGACCGCGTCCGGCGGCGCCTGGAACGCGAGCATTGTCGCCGAGTACGTTCACTTCAGGAAGGAGACGCTTTCCACTGTCGGTCTGGGCGCGGAAATCACGGCGGCGAGCGAGGCTGGAAATTTTAGCGTGCTGCTGCTTTCTACCATCGTAATGGCCGTGCTGGTGGTGTGCATCAACCGGCTGGTGTGGCGGCGGATGTACAGGCTGGCGGAGACGCGGTACCGGCTGGAAGCGTAATCCAGTGGCGCGGCCCCATGGGCTGCGAGCACGCCGCTCTACTGGCCGAGAGCAGTCTCGCGGCGTTGATTCTGAGCGCGGACATCTGAACACGGCCGGACAGCAGCGCAGGCCGAAGGAGTGTAGGCTAAAAACCCCGGCGGCGCCGCACACCACTGTCCGCAGTTTTTTAGATCCCGCTGGAAGGGCGTGCAGACCCGTGGATATGAGGCGAAGGCGAAGCCTCGTCAGACATGAAAACGGCCGACTGAGACGCGAAGCTGTTCGGCTACCGCGGAAAGGCTAGTGGCGTTCGAGCGCACATCGTCGCTGCCGGTCGCCATTTTTGCGGCCGCCTGGTCTACGCCGCCGATGTCTTTCGCAACTTCGTGAGATACGCGCGAAGTCTCAGAGATTCTTGTGTTCGCCTGCGTCACCGCTGTGGCCGCGGCGGCAATATTCCGCGCGATGCCTTGGGTGGTAGAAGCCTGTTCTTCGATTGCAGACGCGATCGAAGCCACGATGCCGCTAACTTCATCGATTATCTGCGACACCTTGCCAATCTCCGCAATCCCGCCGGCCGTCGCCGACTGTACGCCGGCGATCCTGGCTTTGATGTCTTGCGTCGCTGCGGCGGTCTGCTGGGCCAAAGCCTTGATTTCAGTGGCGACCACGGCGAACCCTTTGCCAGCGGCTCCGGCCCGGGCGGCTTCGATGGTCGCGTTGAGCGCCAGGAGGTTAGTCTGCGACGAGATCTCGGTGATCGCCTCCGTTACCTTGCCGATTTCCTGAGCCGATTGCCCAAGCTGGTTGATTTGCTCGGTAATCCGTATCGCCTGGCGGGTCGCATCGTTTGTAATGCGCCGGGCCTTCTCGGAATTTCCGGCAATTTCGCCGATCGTCGCCGTCATCTGCTCGGTGGCCGACGCGACATCGGAAAGGCTGGCTGAAGTCTGTTCCATACCGGTGGCTACCGACGCGACATTGGAACTCATCTCTTCGGCAGCCGCCGCCACCGAATGGGCGTTGTCGGACGCGTAACGCGAACCCGATGCCATCTCAGCCGAACCGGTCATCAGGTGGGCGGAGGAATCCGATAAAACCCGAATTCCACCGGAAACTTCCTGAATCATCGCCCGCAGGCCAATCGACATCGTTTGCAACGCGTTCGCCAGCGAGCCAATCTCGTCGTTACGCTCCAGGTGCTCCGGGAGCATGTCCGCGGAAACGTCGCCGCCGGCTACCTGTTGGAGATGCTTCACCGCCACCGCGAGAGGCACGGTGATACCGCGCGTAACAAACAGGGAAATACCCAGCGCTACCAATAACGCCAGCGCCAACCCGGCGAGCAGCCCGGCTTTGGCGGTTTTCACGGTCGCTTGAATCTCCTTACCCCGCCCATCGCCATCGACCTTGTTGAGGGCCACCTCTGCCTCGATTGCATCGGCATAGATCTGATAAAGGGGTTTGAGCTGGTCGCTGAGCGCGGCCATCGCCTCCTTGTTCTTGTGAGACTTGCTTAGAGCCACTATCGCGTCGAACCTCGGCCAGTACGCGCCGGCAGCGGCCTGGATGCTGGCGAATTGTTCCCGATTCTTGTCCGTGGTAATCGTATTCGCGTATTCGGCGATCAGCTTGGCATCGTTGGTGCGCAGATCGTTCACCTCGATATCCATCAGCATCAACTCGGTTTCGTCCTGTGACGCAACACGTTGCAGTAACAGCGAGAGACTGCGGGGGGCATTCCTCTGCACCTGGCCAATAACGTAGATTCCCGGAAGCGAGCCGCCCGTGATTGCGGTGGCGCTTTTCTGAACTGCCGCTAGCCGGATATAAGCAAATCCCCCCAGCATGATGGCGATCAGTGTGACTGCGCCAAAAGCCGCGGCTATACGCGTTCCGATCTTCCATCGATTGACGACACGCGCCGCAGACTGTCCGATGTTCGTAACGCGGCGTAGCAGCTTCAAACTCATCTCTTACTCCCCATTAAAGAACCGATTCGACCAGCCATTATTCAACTATCAGAACTTTCAGTGAGGCCTCTGAACCGCCAGGCTCCACGATGCCCAAGCCGTTGCGAACACCCTGCACCAGCTGACGCACGGCCGCGTCCGACGGCAGGCTCTTGGGAACGGGCTTTCCGCCGTCGAAACTCGCCTGAAGCGCATGCTTGCTATAGTCCGACTCAGTCATGCCGCAGATTTCTTTCAGCGCCGCCGCACGTGCTGCGTTGCCCGCGGGGCCCAAAAAGATTACCACCTTTTCTCCGCCGGGCCATGTTGCCGTTTCCCCCATCAACATTCGCCGCAACAGCGCGCGAGTGAGGTGAGCGTTGGGATTGTCCTTATTAACCACAATCGCGAACCCTTGCTGGGCGGATGCCGCAGAAGCTAGCAGAGCGATGAGAATCAATATTCGTCTGGTCATAGCGGATCCTTTAAAACACGATGGCGATTTGCGCCTGAATATCGTTGGCCGGGAGTCCGGTGCGCGTCGCCAGCCGTCCGTACTGCAGTTTCAGGCACGAAAAATCGTTAAGATCGAAGCGGACGCCCGCTGATGGCCCGTTCTCCCTGCCCAAAATCCCGGATATAGGGTCGCCAGACGGCACGTTCTGGTATTCATACCGGAGATACGGCCGCAAAAAGCCCATCTTGTAAGAGGCTTGGGCGTAGGATGAAGTGGTGTTGAAGGTCATGCCATCGCTCAACGATTGATGTTGCAATAAGACACTTTCGGCGAGTAACTCAAGCCGGGGCCTGACCAGTGCCGCGTAAGCCGAAAAGATGTGTTCCTCGAACGACGAGAGTCCAGCCGGGTGAAGCGTATCGCGGTAGAACGACCCTCCAACCTGAAGGCCTGAAACCGCTTCCGGGCGGGCGTAGAGTGCGAAATTGGTCGCTTTGCCGTTGTTCTCATCCACAAAATTCTGTACAGGCTCAACGTTGGAGGTTTGGGAGCCTTGCGACCCTGTTCCATTGGCGACTTCCGCGACCCAATGCAGGCCTAACGCGCCAGAGGGGATTTCGCCCGTAGCCGACATGCCAATGCTGTGGACCGGCAGAATCCCGCCGCTATCCTCGTCGGTGAACAGAATCGGCCTCGAAGTAGCTGTCTGGAAGTATCTGGCCCGATGGAATTCGTTGGTGTAAAAGCCAATCGCCGTGTTGAACTTTCCGATAGTAACGCTAAGGTATTTGTTGAATTTGTAGGTCAGCATCAGCCTGTCGATTTCCGCGCTGAACTGATTGCTGAAATCCGACGTGACCAGAACCTCGCTCAACACTCGCATGTGCTCACCGATGTTAGAGTTGACGAACAAGTCGAAATCGCCGACGCCGAAAGACTGTGTACTTCCCGGAAGGCCGCCAGGGGGCAGGTTGTCGAATGTCGGCCCGCCAAAATTGAAATCGGTGAAGACGCGGAACTGGATCGGTCCCAGCGTGTGCCCTTCTTCCTGAGGCGATGGATCGGCTGCCGCAGTGACCGGGGCGAGGTCTGCCGCCGGCGGCGCGGGCGTAGTCGCGACGGGAATAGGTGCGGTCGCAACGGGAACAAGTGGAGTCGCCACGGGAACAAGTGGAACGGGCGCCGAACGGGCCTTCAATTCAGCCTCTACCTCTAGCAGGCTCCGCTCCAGATCGGCTACCCGCTTCTGGAGAGCGGCGGTCGCGGCGTCGGAGTCACCCGTTTGCGCGATGCCGGGGCGAGGGGCTGCGAGCCCGATGAGGGCTAGCATCAAGAGTGTCTGGCGCAGGAGCGCGGTCATCTTCATAAGGGTTTTATCGGCATTCCCGGGGAAAACTTTATGGGACTTTATGGCCTGACCGATTAAGCATGTATGCGGGTCCGGCCATCCAGCAAGCGTAAGAGCCGGCGCTACCGGGCTTTGCGCGCCTCCGACAGAGCTTCCACCTTCGCCAGCGTGCGCGCGTATGTTCTAAATGAATGACCGATTTGCCCTCGTTCACTCCACCGTTCGACGCCGGTCGACGAGCACATCCCCGTCCATGCTATAAATTCCTCATGCACCGTACCGCCCTCCTGTTCCTGGCCGCGCTAACGCTCCACGCCGCCGACGTCAACACGTTCTCCATCGTCGGCTTCGACCCTGCCACTCGCGAGTGGGGCATCGCCGTCGCATCGCGCTATTTTTCCGTGGGCTCCGTGGTCCCGTGGGCCGAAGCCGAGACCGGCGCCATCGCCACGCAGGCCAACGTCAACGTGGGGTACGGGCCGCGCGGCCTCGAACTGCTGCGTCAGGGTCTTTCCGCCAAACAGGTCATGGAAAAGCTCCTCGCTGAAGACACCTTCGAAGGCAAGGATGGCCGCCAGTTCGCCATCATCGACCGCAACGGCAACATCGCCGCCTTCACCGGCCCCAACGCGCCCAACTGGGCGGGCGACCGGCAGGGTAAGACGTGGTCGGCGCAAGGCAACATCCTGGTTGGACCGCAGGTGCCCGAAGCCATGGGCCGCGCCTTTGAGGCGACTCAAGGCGAGCTCGCCGAGAAGCTCTTCGCCGCCGTGAAAGCCGGCGACGATGCAGGCGGCGATAGCCGCGGCAAGCAGTCCGCCTCCATGCTGGTGGTGCGCAAGGGCGGCGGCCGCAACATAAATAACGACCGCTATCTCTACCTCAATGTGGACGACAACCCCGCGCCCATTCCCGAGCTGCGCCGGCTGCTCAACCTCGCTCTCGCCTCCGGCTATCAGGACAGGATGTCGAAGTTGACCACCGCCAACAAGCCCCGCGAAGCCCGCGATGCAGCCGCCAAATACGCCCAGTATGCGCCCTCCGCCAACGCCCAGATCAGCCTTGGCGTCCAGGACTATAACCTTGGCGACAAGCCCGCCGCTCTCGCGGATTTCCGCAAAGCCCTTGAGATGGACCCCAACGCCCGCCGCCGCTTCGAAGCCGCGCCCGCCAACGCCAAGGGCAACAACCGCATGAAGCCGATTCTCGATGACGCGGAATTCATGAAACAGCTCCTTCCGGACAAGCAGTAGTTGCTGCTCGCGTGGGCGGCTGTTATGAGCTTCGTTTGCCATCTGATTCACCAGGTCCGCGCGACCCATCTTCTCTCGCGGCCGGGCCGTTAGCAGCAGCAGCGAGCAGGCGCCGGCGCCGCGTTACACTGGGGCCATGACGTTCGTCATTGATGACGCGTTCCTGCCCGCAACGCTCACCGCCCAACCCATGACCGACGAAGAGTTCGCCGGATTCTGCGCCGAACATCCCGATCTCTTCTTTGAGATGACCGCGGAAGGTGAAATCATCGTCATGCCGCCTACCTATTCGTTGACCGGCGCGCGAAACAATGAAATATCCATCCAACTTGGCACGTGGGCGCGGCAGGACGGCCGCGGGATCGCCTGCGATTCTTCAACCGGTTTTGTACTCCCCGACGGCGCCCGCCGTTCCCCCGACGCCGCGTGGATTCTGAAGAGCCGCATTGCGCAACTTGATCCAGCCAGCCGAGAGGGATTTTGGCACCTTTGCCCCGACTTCGTGGTGGAGTTGCAATCCTCTACCGATCGCCCGCGTATCCTTAAGGAACAAGATGCGGGAATGGCTGGCAAACGGCGCGCAGCTGGGCTGGCTCATTGACCCCGAACACCGGTCGGTTGCGATCTATCGGCCGGAGGGCCCGGTGGAGACGCGTGCCGGCATCGATTCGATCG